>JAEXKM010000333.1 GCA_023445705.1 Pseudomonadota bacterium | reverse complement strand
ATCGTGGGCGACTTCGAAGCTCGCCTGTCCCTGGACAAGCTTCAACTGGCGGGCGCGAGGGCCGAGCCGCACCTCCAGCCGGGTGCGGGCGTCGAGGGTGACATGCGAACCATCCTCGAGCGTGATCCTGCGCGTGGCTGGACCGGTCTCGAAGATCTCCAGTTTCGCCGGCGCAGCCTGGTGGACCGCCGCCCCAATCACGACCGCCAGGCTCGCAGCCAATGCGCCGATCAGGACGCCGCGGCGCGGGTGACGCGTGCGCCCGGCCGTTCGCCGCCTCAGCGCCGCCAGTTCGGGATCGTCTTGGTGTGCGCCCAGGAACTCCATCGAGAGGGAGACCCTCTCGTAGGCGGCGCGATTGGCGGGCTCCGCAGTCAGCCAGGCTTGGAGGGCCGCTTCGTCGGCTGCGGTCCAAGCAGCGTCCGCCCGGGCCAGCCAGGCTGAGGCGGCGGTCTCGTCCGGGTCTGCGTGAGGGAGAAAGGATCGCGGATGGGTCATGAGCCGAACCGCCGGGCCAGATGGGCGACGGCGCGCACGAGGTTCTTCTCCACGGCGCTGACCGATACGCCCATTCGCGAAGCGATTTCAGCGTGCTTGAGTTTTTCGAGCCTCGACAGGACGAAGATGTCCCGTGTCCGTGGCGGCAGCTCCTCCAGCGCGCGCAGCACCGCCCTCAGACGTTGGCGGTCCATGAGGGCGCGCTCGGCCGAGACGGTCTCGGCGGCGATATTGAGCGGTTCGGACGGTGCGTCCTCTGTCGCGTCGAGGTCGAGGCTGACATGCCGGTCCGCGCGCTTGGCGATCCGCAGCCGCAGGCGGTCGCGCAGCAGGTTCGCGGCGACGGTGAACACGAAGGCGTCGGGCGCGTGCACCTGGCCGCCGGGCGCGCCCTTCAAGATCCTGACGAACACCTCCTGGGTCAGATCCTCGGCCTCGGCCCGGTCGGCCGTATGGCGCAGGAAGAAGGCCATGAGGGGACGGCGATAGGTGCTGGAGAGCTCGCCCGATCGCAAGACGCCGTCTGCGCGATAAGGCTCCGAACTTGAGAGTGACGCCACGCAACTCGCCCCTGACTCGGCCCGCGCAGGCTTACGGCCGAGCGCAGGTGCGTGGGGCTCATTCCATGGTTTTGTGACGGTTTTTGCCTCGCCAAAACTTTCGAAAATTTAGGTGAGGATCGGCGCGGGCCCTTCGTCCTTCCCCTTTAACGCGCCGATGGCGCTCAGTACGGGGGACCGTTTTCATGATCTCGAAGAAAGCCGCGCGGCTGGTCGCCGCCTCGGCCATCGCGCTGGCATGGGCCCAGGCCGCCCATGCGCAATCGCAAGCCGATCAGGTCGAAGAAGTGGTCGTCACCGGCTCGCGCATCGCCCGCAAGGACTACACGGCCGAGAGCCCGATCGTGACGGTGACCGCCGACAATCTGCAACGCACCGGACCAGCTTCGGTCGAGATGACGCTCAACCAGTTGCCGCAATTCGCCGCGAACGCCGGCGGCGCCTCGACGAGCCAGGCGCGCGCGGGCCGCGCCTACGCCAACCTTCGCGGCCTGGGCCCCTCGCGCACCCTGGTCCTGCAGGACGGCCGCCGCATGCAGCCCTCAGATCCGCTCGGCGCCATCGACCTCAACACCATCTCGGCCTCGCTTGTCGAAAGCATCGAGGTGATCACCGGAGGCGCTTCGGCGGTCTATGGCTCGGACGCCATCGCCGGGGTCGTGAACTTCAAGCTGAAGAACAATTTCCAGGGCCTGGCCCTCGACGCCCAGTACGGCCAGACCGAACGTGAAGACGGCGAGGTGCTCGACCTCAGCGTGATCATGGGCGGTAACTTCGCCGATGGCCGAGGCAATGCGGTGCTGTCGGGCTCGTACATGGATCGCCGGCGGGTCAATCGCGGCAGCCGCGATTTCTTCAAGGACGGCGGCATCACTCCGGTGCTGCCCAGCGGGCTGCTGTACGCCGACGCCGCGAACCTTCCGTCGCAGGCGGCGCTTAACGCGGTCTTCGCGCGCTACGGCGTCGCCGGCAACGTGCCGCGCAACGCCACCTTCAGCCGGAACACCGACGGCACCCTGTTCACGATCCTTCCGCCGATGAACTACCGCTTCGGCGATGATGGCCCTTACGTGATCACCAGCAACGGCCAGGTCTCGGTCGCCCTGGGCGAGGCCGCACCCTTGCAGCAGCCATTGGAGCGCGAGACCCTCTACGGTCGGGTCACCTACGAGATCACCGACAGCATCCGCGCCTACGGCCAGTTCAACTACGCCCACTATACAGCCAACCAGACCGGCTACGGGCGCAATCAGGCCATCACCCGCGATGTCTACCTGCCGGTGACCAATCCGTTCCTGTCTGACGACGTGCGCGCCATCGCCGCCAGCCGGCCCAACCCGAACGCCCCAATCCTCTTCTACTTCAACACCGGTCGCTACGCGCCGGACGTCGCCGAGAGCACCTATAACGTCACCCAGGCGCTCGGCGGCCTGAGCGGACACCTCGAGATCATCGACGGCGGCTGGGACGCCTACGCCTCCTTTGGACGGACCGAGCAGAACACGCGCCTGGCGGGGTACATCGACCGGGCCGCGTTCCTGTCGCTGGTCAACGCCGCCGACGGGGGCCGCAGCATCTGCACGGGCGGGCTCGATCCGCTGGCCCTGGCCGCGCCCTCAGCTTCCTGCCTGAACTACCTGCTGCGCGAGATGCACGAGACCTCCGTCTTGGAGCAGACGAACGTCGAGGCCACCGCCCAGGGCCGCGTCCTGACCTTGCCGGGCGGCGACCTGCGCTTCGCCGCCGGCCTCAGCTATCGCAAGAACACCTACGACTTTTCCCCCGACGCCCAGCGCATCACCGGCTCGGTCTTGGCGACCAGCCTCAGCAACCCGACCCAAGGCGAGACGTCCGCCAAGGAAGCCTTCATCGAGCTGCTGATCCCGGTCGTTCGCGACCTGCCGCTGGCCAAGGAAATCAACCTCGATCTGGCCTACCGCTTCTCCGACTACGACACGGTCGGAGGGGTGCACACCTACAAGCTCGGCGGCGAATGGGCGTTGAACAATGCGCTGAGACTGCGCGGGGGTTACCAGCGAGCCATCCGCGCGCCTTCGGTGGGCGAACTGTTCCAGCCCGCCGAGCAAAGCGGCACCACGGTCGGCCGCATCTCGGCCGGCCGCGGCGACCCTTGCGACATCGGCAGCTCCTATCGCACCGGACCAAACGCGGCCCAGGTGCGGGCCCTTTGCGTGGCGACCGGCGTGCCGCTGAGCGTCATCGACAATCATCGCTTCGCCGCCACCAACGTGCAGTCCGACGTCGCCGGCAACCTCGACCTCAAGGAGGAGACCTCCGACACCTACACGCTCGGACTGGTTTGGCGACCTCAGTTCGATCACCCCCTGCTGCGCGGGGTCTCGGCCTCCGTCGACTACTATGCGATCGAAATCACCGACGCGATCGGCCTGGTCACCGGCGACGTCATCACCCAGCGCTGCTTCAACGGGCAGGGCGAATCCAATCCGACTTACGATCCGCAAAACTTCTACTGCCAACTGATCAGCCGCGGCTCATCTGGCGGGTTCGCGACCATCAAGACGCCGCTGCTCAACCTCGCCGGCTACCGCACCTCGGGCGTCGACTTCCAGGGCGACTGGTCCGTGGCCCTGGCCGACCTCGGCCTCGATGATCGGCTCGGCGATCTCAGCCTCAACGTGCTCGTCTCCTACACCGGCGAGTATGCAATCCAGACGCTGCAGGGCGCGGACTTCGTCGACTATGCCGGCACCATCGGCAACGCCCAGATCAGCGCAGACGCCATTTCGCATCCGGAATGGAAGGCGACGACCAGCCTCGACTGGCGGGTCGGGCCGGCCAGCCTGAATCTGCGCTGGCGGTGGATCGACAAGATGGACAACTCGACCAACGTCGGGGCCGCGGTGGCCACCGCGCCGGGCGTGAAGGCGATGCATTACCTCGACCTGGGCGGCCGCTACCGCATCAACGACCAGGTCGAGGTCCGCGGCGGCGTGCTCAATCTCGCCGACCGCCAGCCGCCGGCCTGGACCGGGGAGGGGGCCACTGACGCGGCGCTCTACGACGTGCTCGGACGGCGCTTCTACCTCGGCGTCAATCTCAGCTTCTGAACCTTGTGAAAGCACCGATCGAAATGAAAACCGCACTCCTGCGCGGGCTCCTCGCCAGCGCCGCCCTGCTGGGCCTCGCCTCCGCTTCCGCCGCCGCAACGGCCTCCCCGACCTCGGCCGATATCGTCAAGGCCGCCGAGGGGAGGATCCCGCAACTGATGTCCTGCCTGCGCGAGCAAAAGGTCGCTCTGGTGGGCGCGCACCGCGGCGGGCCGCTGGCCGAGCATCCCGAAAACTCGACCATCACTTTCGACTTCACCACCTCCCTGGCCCCGGTTTTCATCGAGACCGACGTCCAGCAGACCTTCGACGGCGTGCTGTTCATGAACCACGATGGCGTGCTCGACCGGAACACGACCGGTCACGGCGTGATCGCCGAGCAGCCGTGGGCGCGGATCGCGAAACTCACACAGCGCGATCCCACCGGCCAACCCGTCGATCAGAGGCCTCAAACCCTGGCCGAGGTGCTGACCTTCGCCAAGGACCGTGTGTTGCTGCTGCTGGACGTGAAGCCGCAGACTGACGCGAGCCTCTTGATGGCCGAGGTCGAGAAAGCGGGCGCGGGCGGACGGGTGATGTTCCTGGCCTACACGATTCCACAGGCTCAGGCTCTGCGGCGCGCCAAGCCGGACGCCGTGCTCGCCATGCCGGTCTTCGACCGCGAGCAGCTCGCCAAGGTCAAGGCCGCTGGTCTGGTCGACGGCAAGCTGCTGGCCATGGTGCGGCCGACCGAGGTCGACGCAAAGTTCATCCCCGAGCTCGAGGCTCTCGGGGTCACGGTGATGTCCGGAACCTACGCTAGCGCCAAGTCGCCGGACGCGCTCTACCGCTCGCGCGCCGACGCCGCGCTCTACCACGCCTTCGCCGAGCAGGGCCCGCGGTTGATCGTCTCCAATCGTCCCTTAGCCGCGGCCGAAGCGATGCTGGCCGATCCCACCTACGCCCGTCGTCTGCAAGCTTGCGGAATAGGGAGGTAAGTCCAGGCTATTGACGAGGGAACCAGCCCCGGACTTGGTTCGTGTCAGCTTCCACCGGGGCCGCCAAGGCGACGGCCCGGGGGAAGCCTAGCGACAAATGCCTCCAATTGGCCACCTGCGACCACTTCGGTCGCGCCCAGCTCCGAGTTTAAGTCATCGATGAAACTGCGAGCACTGTGGCGGCACGTAAGGAAGCATCATTGCATGACCGTCGCCGCAGCGTGGATCCAACACGATTGGATCTTCAGCGACCTTCCAGAACAGAGCGCTAAGTACTGGATCAGCGGAATGGGGATCGGGGGTCGGTCGGATCGGCCGAAGTGGATACCAAGCACTGGATCCAGACGGCTGGATTTGGGACGACCAAGCCAACGCCGCAGCTTGAACAGCCGTAACTCAGTGATCGAGCTCTCCCGACGACAGGCGCCGCACAATCTCCTCGGCGGCATCGACGAGGGTGAGTTCCCCCGACACGGACACCACACCCTCATCGCGCGTCGGGGGCTCCAGAACCGCGAGCTGGCTCGCCAGTAGCTCCGGTGGGAAGAAGTGCCCCCGACGGCGCGCGAGCCGCCGCCGCAACTCTGCCTCCTCCACATCCAGATATATCGTGACCAGACCTGGGTCCGCCGCCCGCAGCCGGTCGCGATAGGCTCGCTTGAGCGCCGAACAGGCGATCACCCCGCCCTGACCGGTGGCCGCCCAGCCGGCGATCACATGCGCGACAGCCTCCAGCCAGGGCGCACGGTCGGCGTCGTCCAAGGGCTCGCCGGCGGCCATCTTCGCGCGGTTGGCAGGCGGATGCAGGTCGTCCGCGTCGATGAAGGCGTGGCCAAGCCGCCGCGCCAGGGCCTCGGCGAGCGTCGTCTTGCCCGCCCCGCTCACCCCCATCACCAGCAGTCGCCTGTCCATCAGGACCGAACCTCCCCGCCGCCAATACGGCTATCCCTCTTCTGCAACGCGGCCCAGAGAGACCATCAAAAGAAGGGAAAGGAGCATCGCGCGCCTGAGGCGGAAAGCGCCATGTCTGGAGGGCTCCCAAGGCCGCCAGACTTCTGGCGATCACCTTGGCGAACGATCCCAGCAGAGCCCGGACCAAGCCCTGCTGGATCGTCCTGGCTGCGTTAATCGGCGATATGGATCAGCATCTTGCCGAGGTTCTCGCCCTTGAAGAGGCCAATCAGACCTTCGGGCGCCCGGTCGAAGCCTTCGAGCACGGTCTCTTGATACTTGACCTGACCGGACTTCACCCAGCCGGTCATGTCGCGCAGAAAGTCGGCGTTCAAGTGGCCGAAGTCGCTGGCCACGAAGCCCTCCATGCGGATGCGGCCATAGATCAGCGAGAAGAGGTTGTGAACGCCCTCGCCGCCACCGTTGTACATGGAGATCATGCCACAGACCGGGATGCGTCCGCGCACGTTCATGCGGGGCAGGGCTGCGTCGAGGTGAGCGCCGCCCACATTCTCGAAATAGACATCGATGCCCTTAGGCGTGAGATGGGCTAGCCGTTCGCCGATGGGCTCTGCCTTGTAGTTGATGACCGCATCCAGTTTCAGCTCGTCCCGCAGCCAGGCGGCCTTTTCCGCCGAGCCGGTGGAGCCGACCACGTAGCAGCCCTTGATCTTGGCGATCTGGGCGGCGACCGAGCCCACCGCGCCGGCGGCGGTGGACACGAAGACCTGCTCGCCGTCCTTGAGCGCGCCGATGTCGAGCAGGCCGCCATAGGCGGTGATGCCGGTGCCGCCCAGTGCGTGCAGGTAGACGCTGAGCGGCAGCTCAGGATCGGGGGCGAGCAGGGCCAGGCCCTTGCCGTCGGACACGAACCGCTTGCGGAAGCCCGCGCCGTGACGGACCAGGGCCCCGTCGGGGAACTTGGGATTGAGAGACTTTAGCACGCGGCCGATGCCGCCGCCGAGCAGTGGGGCGTTCAGGGGCTGATCGGCGTCGAGCCGCGGGCGCATGTAGGGGTCAACCGACATCCACAGCGCCTCGACCAGCACCTGGCCTTCGGTGGGGTCGGTGAGCGGCGTCTGGACCAGCGCAAAGTCATCCGGCGTCGGCATGCCGTCGGGTCGGCGGACCAGATGGATTTCGTCGGTCATGGGCATAGCGGTGTCCTAAGGCGTGATGGAGAATGAAGCGGACCGCAGCATGCTCGCCATAGGCGGGACCTCTACCTGTTTTGTAGCCCTGCCGTGAGGCTGCCTTGTTGCGATGGATGGAGGGCAGCGATGTCCTTGCAACCTCTCATATCGGCGCGGCGGCATGGAGCCCTTTCAGCGGGGCTCCACCTAACGGCAGCCGGCGGCTCTACGAAAGCCTCGGTCATGCCCGAGCAGCGGCTCGGACCTTGGCGGACGCTATGATCTCGGCCTCTCCCGTTCTTCCAGGGGGGTGCAGTCAATTTCGGGAGGATCAGGTTCGCCGTCGGCCGAAACCGCCTTAGTTAGCGAGGGGTCTAGGGGACCTATATGCAGCGGCGTCCACCTATCGAGAGGCGTGTCGGTTGGAACGCTAAGCCTGATGGCGGCCTCTTGCATCCGCTTGTCGAGTTCTGGGTCACCGGAGGACTGCACGAGCACGGCCTCACGCACCAGCTTGCTTGATGAGGCCACTTTCACGCAGAGACCGACCCATCGCTGGTGAGGCTGCTCGGCAGGTGCAGCTTGCGCGCAGCCGGCCAGGAGCACTGCGCCAACGACAAATCATAGGGCTCTCATGGCCGTAGCTTTCTATGGAAGGGAATGTCGCAATGGGTCGGGGCCGGTCTATCGCGCCGACCCCTTGCGCACCGCTAGTCAAGTCCGCTTTGCGGCCTGGAGCCATGGTCCGCTTGTGTGGCAAAGCCAACACTTCCGAGACCAGGTTGGCGATCCCGACGCATGCGCGTATACTATGCGCATGGAAAACGCGCACGCTGGTCGCCAGAGATTGAATCTTACCCTCCCCGGCCATCTGGTCGAGGAAGCCAAGGCGCTCGGCCTCAACCTCTCTCGGGCCTGCGAGAGCGGTCTGGAATCCGCAGTTGCGGCCGAACGAGCACGCCGCTGGCAGGCGGAGAACCGCCCATTCTTCGATTGGTACAACGCCAAGGTCGAGAAGGATGGCCTCTTGTTGGCCGAATACCGTCAATTCTGATGAAGCATGCGGTCTACCGGCTTCCGAGCGGCGTGCTGGTGGTGGACGTGCAGTCGGATCTCCTCAACCCAACTATTACGCGCGTGGTCGTGCCGCTCGTTGCGTCGGCAGACCTGAAGGGCGGCCAGCCAGGACGGCTAACGCCCAGCTTTGAGGTTGAGGGCCAAGAATTCATGCTTCTGCCGCTCCAGATGGCAGCCGTACCGCTTCGTGAATTGGGCGACCAACCGGTGCGCTTTCTTACCGAGGACGAAGGCTACGCCGTTAGCGGAGCGCTCGGTGTGCTGTTTGAAGGCGTCTAGTAGCCGCGGTTTCGCCGCTCCCCATCAACTTCCGCTCTTGGCGCGAAGCGGACGTGGTGCAGTCCTTAGGGGCGTTCTCCCAAGCGGACGTGGCGAGAGGCCGGGGACGGCGGGAAGCGGTCATTGCGGGCATCCTTGCGTTAAGCTCCGGCCCTATGGGCCTACCGCCAACCTGGATCGCGAATTGGGGTTCGCTTGCCTACGCTAGACCTTCCGCTCCTCGCCTTCTCGGACGCCGATGCCTTCGAGGTTTGGCTTGCAGATCAGCCGACAACAGCGGCTGGCGCTTGGGTGAAGTTCAGCAAGCCGGGCGCGCCTGAGGCGACGCTGAGCAAGTCGGACGCGATCGACAGCGCGCTTGCGTATGGCTGGATCGATGGGCAGCTCGGGCGTGTGGACGAGCACTATTACAAAGTCAGATTCACGCCGCGGAAGGACCGCAGCGCCTGGTCTCAGGTGAACCGGGAACGCGCCGAGCGCCTGATCGCGGATGGCCGGATGAAGCCTGAAGGCATGGCGGAGGTGATGCGCGCGAAGGCCGACGGGCGGTGGGACGCGGCGTACGCGCCCCAGGGGCGGGCGACTCCGGATCCGGACCTTTTGGCGGCCCTCGATGCGCAGCCCGCTGCGCGCCGCTTCTTCGACAGTCTCGACGCCGCGAACCGCTACGCTGTGCTCTACCGCGTCCATCAGGCGAAGGGTCCCGAGAAGCGCGCCGCCAAGATCGCCGAAATGGTGGCGCGCCTTGCGTCTGGCGAGGCCTTCCATCCCATTCGAAAGCGCCGCGTCTAGGTGAGAGTCGGCGCCCCGCGCCCCGGCCCGGTCAGCTCATGGCCGGAAATATCTTCCCCATGCGGCCCGATCTGAAGTCTCCGGCGCTCCCCGTAGCTGGGCGTGACCGCGCGCATCCTGCTAAAGATGATCGAGCAGGAACCGGAGGCGGTTAGGCGGGTGCTGATCGCGGCCTGATTTCCTCGGCCGAACCGGCTGGGGTCTAGGCTATCCCGCAAGGGAGCGGGGTGCAGAGCAACGACAGCTGGTCGTCGGCGGCCGCGAAGGTCGGCGTCGCGAGCGCGACTACCCCCAAGCACCAAACGCATGCGAAACCCCCCCTGTGGCGACGACCTACCGTAGGCTTGGTCGCTACAATAGCTAGACCCTAGTCGAGGGAGAGGGATCGTTGGCCGCAGAGGACCTTTGCCCAGACCTGCGCGATCGGCGTATCCGCGGCAGTGGAGGATGGCCGCGAGGGCCCCGTTTGAGGCGTCTAGCGAATTCGACTGATGTCAGCTTGGGACTGAGATCTGGACCTCACAATCCTCAGAACAGGGGCGATCCTATCGACGGCGGTGTTCCCGAAGGCGGAAAGAAAGGCCGCCGCCCGGCGCGAAGCCATGGTTTCCTTCCAGCAGACGCGGGATGGGATTTCAGCTGCCCTCATGAACCCGACCCGGCCTTGTGAAGAATGGCCATGGCGCCGACCGCGATGGCCATCACCGCGGTCGCGAGCCAGCCGAAGATTTTGAGCTTGAGGCCAGCGGTCAGGCCGCCCATGAGCCGGTGCCGACTGACCACCCACATCATCGCCGCCATCATAGGAACGGCGATCACCCCATTTAGTACGGCGCTCCAGAAGAGTGCGCGCATCGGGTCCACCGGCGACCAATCGATGGTGATGCCGATCAGTGTGGCGAGCGCAATGACGGCGTAGAAGCCGACGGCTTCCCACGGCTTGCATTCCAGACCGCATTTCCACCCTCGAGACTCTCCGACCGCATAGGCGGCGGAGCCTGCCAGCACCGGAATGGCCAGCAGACCCGTTCCGATGATTCCGAGGCTGAACAATGCGAATGCAAAGGGGCCGGCCGCCGGTCGTAGGGCTTCGGCGGCGTCGGCGGCGCTGGAGATGTCGGTCTTGCCGGCCGAATGTAACGTCGCTGCGGCGCTCATGATGATGGCGATAGCGATTAGGTTGGACACCGCCATGCCGCCAAAGGTGTCGATGCGGATGCGGCGAAGCTCGCTTCGGGCTTGGCGCGGCGCGTCCTTCAACGGCTCGGCCTTGGGGTCTAGACCGATCTCCTCGACCTCCTGCGAGCTCTGCCAGAAGAACAGGTATGGGCTGATGGTGGTCCCGAAGATCGCCACGATGGTGAGAAGTTCCTTGGCTCCTAAGCGGCCGCTGGGCCAAACCAGGCCCCGCAAGGCCGTGCCCCATTCGACCTTCACCATGAAGAGCACGGCGACGTAGGCCAGCAGGCTCATGGTCAGCCATTTGAGGAACCGCGCGTAACGCCGGTAGGGCAGGAAGATCTGCATCAGGAGCGAAACCAGGGCGAAGGCGATGACGAGAACATGCTCACCCCCGCCGACCACCAGCGCCGCGCCGGCGCCCATCGCCGCCAAATCGGCTCCAATATTGATCGTGTTGGTGATGAACAGCAGGGCGACCAACACAAGGACCAGCCAGCCCGGCATGACCTCGCGCAGATTGGCCGCTAGCCCGGCGCCCGTGACCCGGCCGATGCGCGCGCTGACGAGTTGGATCGCCGTCATCAACGGGTAGGTTAGGACCATGGTCCACAGCAGGCTGAAGCCGAACTGAGCGCCGGCCTGGGAATAGGTCGCGATGCCGCTTGGATCGTCATCTGCTGCGCCGGTGATCAAGCCAGGGCCCAGCTGTTCGACCAGAGCGATTGACCGCACCCGACGCCGCAGACGTTTCAAAAACATCTTGGTCGCACCCACAGCGCGCCGCGTGATCCCGCCGTCGGTGAACGGGCAGTCCCGCGCCCTGTTCCGCGGTGGGCGGCCGGGACGTGCGGGCGAAAGCATTTGCAGTCGGTGGGCGCGATCCCCGTTGCAGGGCTCGGCGTGGTCGACCTTCGAGCAGGCTCAGACCAGCGAGCGTACGGTTGGCGACGATCGCGACGTTCCTGCGAGCGCACCTTAAAAAGCCGGTAGCGACGTCCGCAATGTCCGAACTTGGCGCTGAGTAGTCCTCGGACACTCAAGGGAAGGGAGCTGTAAGGGCGCAGGCCAGGACCGCGGCCAAGGTCAGCATGCGCCAGGAGCCGCGTGGCGCGACAATGCCAGGCACATTCGCTGGCGGGTCTCAATGTCGGCGCACCGACTTAGGAACGGGAGCAGTGGTTCTGCGCTAGCCCAGTCTATCTGGGAGTTACAAATGCCTGCCCAACCTAACCTCGCCCAGCTCGGATTGACGGCGACCTTTGGCGATGCGCGATCCCTGCATGAAGGGCTGGCGCATTGGAACCACGAACGGCTCGCTCTGGGTAAACCGGATGCCGACTGGACGGCTGCTGTAGCGCGCGACAGCGCCATGCTGTTGGTCGAAGGGGCCTTCATCGAGGAGTTTCGCCAGTCGGTCGCGCTCGATGCGTCGGAAGCGCCCTCCACAGCGCTCGCGTTCGTGGCGTGGTTCGAAGCCCTGAAGGACAACGGTCCTGGCCAGTGGGACCCGCTGTTCGACTGGCTGGCGACCTCAGCGAGCCTGGACGAAATGAAATGGTTTCTCACCCAAGAAGCAGCCGGCGAGGCCGGATTTGAGGACTTGGTGGCCATGACCCAGGTCAAGTTGCCCGAACGTCCAAAGCTCGAACTGGCCCGCAACTACTGGGACGAAATGGGGCGCGGTCATGCAGAGGGGATGCACGGACCCATGCTCGAGCGCACGGTGGCGGCCCTCGGGCTTGAGCCCAGCATCGATCAGACGGCCTGGCAATCCTTGGCCCTGGCGAACACCATGACCGCCCTGGCCGCCAACAGGCGGTATGTCTACCAATCGATCGGCGCCTTGGGGGTGGTGGAGCTAACCGCTCCCACGAGGGTCGCTTCCATCGCCGAGGGGTTGAAGCGACTGGGCGCGCCGGCCGTCGCGCGCAAATATTTCGCCCTCCACGCCCATCTCGACGTCGAGCACTCGAAGGCCTGGAACGCCGAAGCCTTGGCGCCCTTGGTCGAGCAGGATCCGGACTGCGCCCGGTTCATTGCAGAAGGGGCTCTTATGCGCCTGCACTGCGGTCTCGCCTGTTTTGAGATCTACCGGGCGCACTTCTGGGCTGGGTACGAACCCCAGATGCGCATGGCCGCCGAATAGTACGGCGCCGGGTCTGCAGTCTTTGCGAGCGGGATGTGCGAGCACGTAGCGGTCGCAAGACGGCTGGGCTGGCAGGAACTGCGCCCTGACCACGTCCGTTGTCGGCGTCTGGGGAAGCTGGAACGAGGTGCAAGGCTCGACATGCGGGTTGGAGAACAATCGCGGCCGACGCCGACGGGCTCTCCCGGGCGCGATCTCAATGAACTGCTCGGCTCCAACCGTTTCCTCGCCTCATTGCCCGGCGCCGACCTGGAAGCGTTGCGGCCCCATCTCGTCCCGCTCTTCCTGGCGCGCGATCAGGTGGTGGTCGAAGAAGGCGAGTCGGTCGATCGCGTTTTCTTCCCATCGACCTGTCTCCTCTCGGCGCTGATGATGTTGGGAAAAAAGCGGGTCGAGACCTTCGCCATCGGGGCCGAGGGCGCATTCGGCCTGCTCAGCGCGCTTGGCGCGCGAACCTCTCCCAACCGGGTGATTGTCCAGGCGCCAGGATGGGCCACGACCATCCCAGCCGCTCGGCTGGGCGAAGCGGCGCTGCAACGCGCAGACCTGCTCGCTACGGTCGCCAGATTCGCACAGGCCGCCGCCGCTCAGGCCCAGCTCAATGGAGCCTGCAACGCGTTGCATGACGCGCGCCAGCGCCTCTGCCGATGGCTGCTCATGACCGCCGATCGGATCGGATCGCCAAACCTCCCGCTCACCCAGGAGCATCTGTCGACCCTCCTGGGGGTGCAGCGCACGACGGTGACGGCGCTCGCCGCAGATCTGCAGCAGAAGCGCCTCGTCCGCTACTCACGCGGGCGGCTGACCCTCTTGGACCGCACGGCGCTCCACGCCCTCAGCTGTGAATGCTACGACCTCAGTCACGCGCAGGCCGAGGCCATTACCAGTCGCCGATCTGGCGATCGCCACGGGTTCACTAACATCCGATAAGATAAGAAGAAAAAAAGCACCCCTACGTCGGCGCGCCGACGGAACGGCGTTCGGCGCCTCTCGTTCACCACAACTCTGGAGGATCGGGATGAGCTTCAATACGCAATCGGCGCGCTTCAGTATTCGACCCGAGGCCCGATCTTGGCGGTGGGAGGTCTTCGACGAGGAAGGCCAGCTCAGGCGAGCAGGCCTCGCACCCTCGCGCAGCGCCGCAGCGGCGCTGGTGATCCTTGCGCGATGCCAAGGCTCTTCGACGCGCCGAGCGGCCTGATGCAGGTCCTGGAGAGAGCCGTATACCGAGGACCGCACCTCTACAGCCCGATCCCCATGATCCGCATCCAGTTGGACCTGGGCCGCTTCGAGCAAACCCCGACCAACACGATCGCCGACTTCACGCCGCGTCTGCTGGCGATCTTGCCAGGGCTGGCCGCCCATCACTGCAGTCGAGGCCGTCCCGGCGGGTTCGCCGAGCGCCTGGCCGAAGGGACTTGGCTTGGACATGTGATCGAACATGTGGCCTTGGAGCTTCAGGTGCTCGTCGGATCGCCGGTAAACCGAGGCAAGACCCGGTCGGTTCGGGGTGAGCCAGGCGTCTACAACATCCTATACGCCTACCAGCAGGAGCAACTGGCGCTCGGGGCGGGCAGGTCGGCGATCGAACTGGTGCACGGCCTGGCCGCAGGTCCAGCTGAAGTCGTGCTGGGCCTGGACAAGCTCTTTCCTCCGCTGCCCGGAGAAGGCTGTCACCCTGGCAGGCTTGAGGCGCTCGCAGCCCTCAAGCGGAAGGAAGCCCTTGGGCCTACCACCCAGTCCCTGGTCGACGAAGCCAGACGGCGTGGCATCCCCTGGAGCCGCGCCGACAAGCACAGCTTGATCCGCTTTGGCCACGGCCGTCGCCAGAAGCTGATGCGGGCGAGCATCGCAGCTTCGACGTCCCACATCGGCGTGGAGACCGCTGGCGACAAGGCGCTGACCAAGTCGCTGCTTGGCGAGGCCGGCGTGCCCGTTCCCCAAGGCGGCGTCGTTCGTACGGCTGAAGAGGCGGTCGCGCTCGCGCGCAGCCTGGGCGGCCCAGTCGTCGTAAAGCCGCTCAATGGAAATCATGGCCGCGGCGTGAGCATTGGAGTGGTCGGCGCGCAGGCCGTCGCTGCGGCCTTTGAACATGCCGCGACGCACTCGCGCCGGGTCATCGTCGAGCGCCAGATTCAAGGACGCGACTACCGCATACTTGTGGTGGGCGGGAAGGTCGTCGCCGTCGCCGAACGCACACCCGCGCAAGTCCTGGGCGATGGCAAACGCTCTGTCCGCGAGCTGGTCGAGGCGCTCAATCGTGATCCGCGGCGGGGCAGGGGCCACGAGAACGTGCTGACCCGGGTCGAGGTCGACGCCGAGATGATGCGGCGATTGGCCAGCCAGTCGCTCGGCCTGGACGACGTCCCGAGGGCTGGCCGGACAATCCTGCTGCGTGAGACGGCCAACCTCTCTACCGGCGGGGAAGCGATCGATCGCACCGATGAGATCCATCCAGCCAATCGCGCGATGGCCGAACGGGCAGCTGCAATCGTCGGACTCGACATCGCCGGGCTCGACGTTCTCGCGCCGGATATCTCCCAGCCCCTGGCCGAGACCGGTGGAGCGATCATCGAGGTCAACGCCGCGCCGGGGCTGCGCATGCATCTGCAGCCCTCCCGAGGGACCGCGCGCCATGTGGCGCAGGACGTGATCGCCCATCTCTTTCCTCGCGCCAGCGATGCGCGCATCCCCATCATCGCGGTGACCGGCACCAATGGAAAATCGACGACCGTGCGCATGGTCGCCCACATTCTGCAGCGCGCCGGAATGCGGGTGGGCTTTACGACCACCAGCGGCGTCTATGTCGACGGCTGCCGGATCAACGCCAGTGACGCGTCCGGCCCGCGCAGCGCTCGCCAAGTCCTCGCCGATCCGACCATCGATGCGGCGGTCCTGGAGACCGCGCGCGGCGGGATCCTGCGCGAGGGCCTGGGATTTGAACTGGCCGACGTGGGAGTCGTCCTGAACGTCGCCGAGGACCACCTTGGTCTTAAAGGGGTCGACACGATGGAGGACTTGGCCGCGGTCAAGTCGATCGTCGTGGAACAGGTCCGCCGTCGCGGCGCCAGCGTCCTGAACGCGGACGACGTCTCGACCTTGCGCATGGCGCGCCATGCCCGGGGGCGGGTTGTCTATTTCAGCTTGAGGGGCGGTGATGACCTGCCTCCCATGTTGCAGAAGCATCTGTCCGCTGGAGGCTGTGCTGCGGTGCTGGAGCCCTCGCCGGCGGGCGGGCTGCTCACCATTCTTGATGGCGACCTGCGAATTCGGCTCCTGGAGGCGAGCGCACTGCCTGCTTCCTTAGGCGGCGCGGCCAGGTTCAACCTCCAGAACGCCTTGGCCGCGGCCGCCTGCGCTTACAGCAGGGGCATCCCCCCTGAGACCATCGCGCTCGCCCTATCAAGCTTCGAAGGCTCCTTCGCCCAGAACCCCGGCCGCCTGAACGTGACGCAAGCGCCCGGCTTCACCACGATCGTCGACTATGCGCACAATCCCGCCGCGCTGCGCGCGCTGGGGGAGGTGATCCATGCTCTGCGCGCGAGGCACGATCGGGTCATCGG
>JAEXKM010000331.1 GCA_023445705.1 Pseudomonadota bacterium | reverse complement strand
CTGGTCTGGTGGGCGAACCTTGCAGCGCCGCCGCAGGACCTGCCGTGGAAGCCGCTGCGGCTGGCCGATCCCGTCGGACTCGCCACCGAGCGAAAATATGTGCGCGCCGCGGCCGATCCGGCGGCCTGCCGACGGATCCTGCTGGAGGGCGGCGTGCGCTTCGATGAAAGCCCGCCGCGGACAGACGGCGACTGTTCCCAGGCCAATGCGGTGCGGCTGCGCGGCGGGACGACGCCGCTTTCACCGGCTGCGCCGGTAATGACCTGCCCCCAGGCGCTGGCCTTCGCCTTCTGGGACCGGCACGGGCTGCAACCGGCGGCGCGGCGGCTATTGGGCGCGGAGGTGACGCAGGTGGATCATCTGGGGACCTATGCCTGCCGCAACGTCTATGGCCGGCAGGACGCGCGGCGCAGCGAGCACGCCTTCGCCAACGCCCTGGACGTCGCGGGCTTCAGGACCGCCGATGGGCGCAGGTTGAAGGTGCTGGGAGAGTTCCAGGGCGCCGACGCTGATGGCGCATTCCTGCGCGAGGCGCGCGACGAGGCCTGCCGGTGGTTCCGGGCGACGCTGAGCCCCGACTACAACGCCGCCCACGCCGATCATCTGCATCTGGACTTTGGGCGCTATCGGGTCTGCCGATAGGTGCTCAGGCCGCCTTGGCCGCCCGGAGGAAGAACAGGATGGTCATCACCACCGAAAGGGTGATCGTCGCCGCGCGGACCAGACGGGCGTCCAGCCGCCGACCCAGATGGGCGCCGAGATAGCCGCCGATCACCGCGGCCACGGCGAGCACGACGGTCTCGCGCCATCGCACCGCGCCCGCGACGACGAAACAGAGCACCGCGATGGTGTTGGCGGCGCTGACCATCAGGGTGCGGGGCGGGTTGAGCTGCTTCAGGTCCGCGCCAGCCAGCAGGCTCCAGGCGGCGATCATCATCAGGCCGACCGCGCCGCCGAAATAGCCGCCATAGACCCCAAGGGCGAACTGCAGAACGAGGATCGGCCGGGCGCCGATCTGGACGCGGCTCTGCAGCCACGGGGCGATGCGGGGACCGAAGGCCAGGGCCAGGGTGGCGACCAGCAGCAGCCAGGGCAGGATCAGGTCGAAGGCCGATGAGGGCGTCCAGAGCAGCAGCAGGCTGCCCGCGAGCCCTCCCGCCAAGGTGACGGCCAGCATGGGACGAACCGGCACGCCGCAGATCTCGCTCAGGCCCTGGCGGTAGACCCAGGCGCTGGCGAGCCCGCCTGGATAGAGGGCCACGGTGCTGGAGGCGTTGGCCGCGACCGACGGGACGCCGGCTGCGATCAGGGCGGGCAGGGTGACGAAGGAGCCGCCGCCGGCCAGGGCGTTCATGGCGCCGGCCAGCAAGCCCGCGCCGCCGAGAAGAAGAAGGTGATCGCCCATGGCGAAGGCTTAACGCCCGCCTGGCGGTCGGCATATCCGTGATCCCCGATGGCTGGCTTCGGAGATGGCGAAGGTTAGAGGGACTTCAGCCAGGGAATGAGGCGCTCGTTGACCTCCTGCGGACGTTCCTGCTGTGTCCAGTGCCCGCAGCCGGGAAGGATGTCGGCGCCGCGCAGGTCCGGCATTTCGGCGCCCATGATCGCCATGAGGTCGCCCTTGCCGAGCATGGAGAGCACCAGGTCGCGCTCGCCGCCGATGAAGAGGGACGGCTGTTCGATCTTCCGACCATCGAACTGCGAGAGGTAACGGAAGTCGCGGACGTGGTTCCGATAGCGGTTGATCGGCCCGCGGAAGCCGGAGCGCTCGAACTCGCCGACATAGTAGTCGAGGTCGGCGTCTGTCAGCCAGGCGGGGAAGGGATCAGGGTCGACCAGCCCTTCAAGCAGGCTTTGGCCATGGGTCTTGTCGCGCGGCCAGGCGCCGTCGGGGGCGTCGCCGCTGATCGCGTAGTAGAACTTGCGCAACCCTGCGCGAACGTCGGCCTCAAGCTCGGCCTCGGCCGGCCCGACGTTCTGGAACCAGGCCTGGTAGAAGAACTTGCCGCGCTTGGTGAAGACCTCCTCGATCATCTCGCTGAACGGGCGCTTGGCGACGCCAGTGTAGGGGACCGAAAGGCCGGCCACGGCGCGGACCCGGTCGGGCCGGACCAGGGCGGTGTTCCAGACGATCGGCGCGCCCCAGTCGTGGCCGACCAGCACGGCCGGAGCGCCGGGGCTGAGCGCCTCGATCACCCCGGCGACGTCGGCGACCATGTGCTCCATGTCGTAGGCTTCGATGGGCTCGGGGCGGGAGGAGCCGCCATAGCCGCGCACGTCGATGGCGCAGGCGGTGAAGCCGGCCTCGGCGATCGGACCCATCTGGTGACGCCAGCTGTACCAGCTCTCGGGAAAGCCGTGGACGAGCACCACCAGCGGACCCTGTCCCTGCACCGCGGCGCGGAGTGTGACGTCTTGCAGCGGGATTGTTCTGAAATCAGCCATGGTAGGAGGCTAGAACGGCCAAGGCCCGACCACAAAGCACTTGGTTGAGGTTCGTATGCCGCCGAACGTCGTGTCCCCGACAAACGCGACCCCAATCGGCCCGTATGGTTCGGGCGAACGAGTAAGGGCCTTATGGCGAAGACAGCACTAGAACGGCTACGGGCGGCGACGCGCGAGTCCCACGAAACGCTGGAGGCCCGGCTCGACGTGCTGGGCCGCATGGCCACGCTCGAAGGGCGGAAGGCTCTGGCCGAGCGCTTCCACGCCCTGCATGCGGGGATGGAGGCGGCGCTTGCGCCTCATCTGGCGGAAATCCCCGGGCTCGACTTCGCCGCCCGCCGGCGCACGCCGCTGCTGGAGGCCGATCTGCAGGTCCTGGGCGTGCAGGCGGCCGATCCTATCCAGGTCAAGACGATCGGCTCACGGGCCGAGGCGCTGGGCTTCTTCTACGTCCTGGAGGGCTCGAGCCTGGGCGGCCGGGTGATTGGCAAGCAGGCTGCGGCGCGCGGCCTCGACATGATGGGGATGAGCTTCCTCAACCCCTATGGCGAGCGGACCGGGGAATACTGGAAGGGCTTTCTGGCCGTGCTGGACCGCGAGTGCCCGGCGGATGATCCCGCCACCGGCGAGGCGGCCGCCCAAGCCGCGGTGCTGGGCTTTGCGCACGCCGAAGCGGCGCTCTGCGCCGAGGCGGCCCTGTGACCAAGGAAATCCTCGACCTCAACGACTGCGACCGCGAACCCATTCACGTCCCCGGCTCGATCCAGCCTCACGGCATGATCCTGGTGGCGGACCGGGACAACCTGACGGTCAGCCACGGCGCCGGCGATATCGAAGGCCAACTCGGGGCCGAGAACTGGATCGGCGCGGCCCTGGGGCAGCTGATCGGCGACGACATCGCCGCCCGGATCGCGCGGCTGGTGGAATCCTCGGGCAGCGGCGGCTTCGCCGGCCAGTTGCGGGGCCGCGAGGACCGCGTCTTCGACGTCCACACCCATGTCTCGGGCGAGCACGTCATCGTCGAGATCGAACCCGGGCCGACCCTGGCGCCGACGTCCTCGGCGATCCTCGGCGCGCTAGAGGCCGCGGCATTGGCCTTCGAGCGCACCACGAGCCTGAAGACCCTCTGCGACCGGGCGGCCATCGAGTTTCGGCGGCTGACGGGCTTCGACCGGGTGATGATCTATCGCTTCCTGGACGACGAGGCCGGCGCGGTGCTGGCGGAGGACCGCGATCCGGCCCTGCCCTCGTTCCTGAACCACCATTTCCCGGGCTCAGACATTCCGCGCCAGGCGCGGGCGCTCTATCTGCGCAACCTGGTGCGGGTGATCCCGGACGTGCGCTACCGGCCCGCGCCGCTGCGTCCGGCCTGGTCGGGTGAGCCCCTGGACATGAGCGACAGCGCCCTGCGCAGCGTCTCGCCGATCCACCTGCAGTACATGCAGAACATGGAGGTCGGCGCCTCGGCCTCGGTCTCCATCGTCAAGGACGGGGTGCTCTGGGGCCTGGTCGCCTGTCACCATGCCGCGCCGCGCCTTGTTCCCTACGACATCCGCGTCGCCTGCCGGGCGCTGGCCGGAGCGCTGGCCCGCCAGATCAAGGCCAAGGAGGAGGCCGAGGGCTATCGCGAGCGCATTCGCCTGCGCAGTTTCGAGGACGAGGTCGCGTCCCTGCTGGGGCGCTCGGCCTCGCTGGACGATGCGGTGAACGACTGCCTGCCGGCCCTGCGCCGGATGTTCGACGCCGATGGCGTGGCCGCGCTTCGCGGGGGCGACGTGGCGAGCCTGGGGGTCTGTCCGCCGGAAGGCGTGGTCCGCGATCTGGCCGCCTGGATCCTGTCGCGTGCGCCGGGCGAGGTGTTCGAGACCGACCGCCTGCCCGAGATCGCGGGCGAGGTCGAGGTTCACGCCGAGATCGCCAGCGGCCTGCTGTCGGTGGTCGTCTCGGCCGACGAACCCTTCGTCGTCCTGTGGTTCCGCGCCGAGCGCGTGCAGGAGATCAACTGGGCGGGCAATCCGCACAAGACGCCGGACGAAGGCGGCGTGCTCAATCCGCGCGCTTCATTCGAGGCCTGGAGCGAGTCGGTGCACGGCCGCTCGCGCCCGTGGTCAGCGGCGCTGCTGGAGGCGGCGCAACGCCTGAAGGACGCCATGCTCGAGGCGCGGCGCACTCGCCGCCTGCGGGAACTGAACCATCGGCTGGCCGAAAGCGTCGCCGAGAAGGAGGCGCTCATCCAGCAGAAGGAGATGCTGCTGGGCGAGGTCAATCACCGCGTCCAGAACAGCCTGCAACTGGTCTCGAGCTTTCTGGGCCTTCAGGCGCGGGCCTCGGACGATGAGGGCCTGAAGGAGAGTTTCGAAGAGGCGCGCAGGCGGCTCAGCGCGGTCGCTCTGGTGCACCGGCGGCTCTATCGCGCAGACCAGATCGAGACGGTCGATCTGTCCCGCTACATCGAAGAACTGCTCGACGACCTGGGGCAGTCGCTGGGGCCGGAATGGGAGGGGATGTTCGAGCTGCAGCTCGCGCCGGTGATCGTCCCGACGGACCGGGCCGTGACCCTGGGCCTCGTCCTGACCGAGCTGGTGATCAACGCGAACAAGTACGCCTACGCTGGGAAGGCGGGCCCGGTGGCGATCTCTCTGGCCGAGGCCGACGGCATGCTGCGGTTGGCCGTGGCCGACCAGGGGGGCGGCCGCCAGGGTGATGGCCAGGGCTTTGGCAGCCGGATGATGAAGGCGATGGTCGGCCAGCTTCAGGGCGAACTGATCTTCGAGGACAACGAACCGGGCGTGCGGGCGATCCTGCGGGCCTCGCCTCTGCCCTGACCGCAGCGCTTGACCCAGCGGCGCCCGGCGCCGCAAATGGCCTTCGTCAAAAATCAAACATGTGTTTGGAGGGAGCGCCATGGGCGAACTGTTCGACCTGACCGGGAAGGTCGCCGTCATCACCGGATCCTCGCGCGGCATCGGCAAGGCCATCGCCGAGCGTATGGCCGAGCACGGCGCGAAGGTCGTGATCTCGTCGCGCAAGGCCGGCCCCTGCGATGAGGTCGCCGCGGCTATCAACGAGAAGCATCCGGGCGCGGCGATCGCGGTCCCCGCCTCTATCTCCTCGAAGGAAGACCTGCAGCGCCTGGTGGACGAAACCACCAAGGCCTTCGGCAAGATCGACATCGTGGTCTGCAACGCCGCCACCAACCCGTTCTTCGGGCCGATGTCGCAGATCAACGACGATCAGTTCCGCAAGATCCTGGACAACAACATCATCGCCAACAACTGGCTGATCCAGATGGCCGCCCCGCAGATGCGTGAGCGCAAGGAAGGCGCGGTGATCATCATCTCGTCGATCGGCGGGCTGCGCGGCTCGACCGGCATCGGCGCCTACAACATCTCGAAGGCCGCGGACTTCCAGCTCGCCCGCAACCTGGCCGTGGAGCTCGGCCCGGACAACGTCCGGGTCAACTGCATCGCGCCCGGCCTGGTGAAGACCGACTTCGCCAAGGCGCTGTGGGACACCCCGGAAGCCGAGAAGCGCTCCAGCGCCAACAATCCGCTGCGTCGCCTGGGCGAGCCGGACGACATCGCCGGCGCGGCGGTGTTCCTGGCCTCGAAGGCCGGCTCCTGGATGACCGGCCAGGCGATCGTGGTCGACGGCGGTTCGACCTGCTGATCGGCGCTTAGCGCGGCAGCATCTAAAGAGCCTCTAGGCTTTTCTCGACAAGTCACGGGCCCTGGCGAGGCGGATTACCCCCTCGTCCAGGGTCTCGTCTTTTTTGGCCAGGCAGAGGCGCAGGATCGTCGTCACGTGGTCCTCCTCGTAGAGGGCCGAGACCGGGATCGTGGCCACGCCGGCTTCCCGGACCGCTCGCAGGGCGAAGGCGCGGTCCGCTTCGGCGACGCCCGAGGCGGCCAGGTCGATGTTCAGGAAATAGGTCCCTTGGGCCGGCAGGGTGACGAAGCCCTCGCGCCGCAGGCCCTTCGCCAGGCGGTCGCGCGAACGCTGCAAGGCCGCCGGCATGGCCTCGAACCAGTCGCCGCTGTTCTCAAGGCCGAAGGCCACCGCCGCCTGCAGGTTGGGCGGCGTGGTGAAGGTCAGGAACTGATGGGTGCGGGCCAGGGCGTGGGTAAGGTCGGGCGCGGCGCAGAGGAAGCCGACCTTCCACCCGGTCAGCCCGAACATCTTGCCGGCCGACCCGATCTTCACCGTGCGCTGGCGCATGCCTGGGAGGCTGATCAGCGGGACATGGCGCGCGCCGTCGAACACCACCTGCTCCCAGACCTCGTCGCAGATGGCGATGGCGTCGTGGGCGATGCAGAACTCGGCGAGCAGCTCCAGATCCTCGGCAGGGAGCACGGCGCCGGCGGGATTGATCGGATTGTTCAGCACGACGAAGCGGGTCTTGGGGCCGAAGGCGGCCGCCAGCATCTCGCGGTCGAAACGCCAGTGTGGCGGCGACAGCTTGACCAGCCGCGGAACGCCACCGGCCCGCCGGATCAACGGCAGGTAGGCGTCGTAGAGCGGCTGGAAGACCACCACCTCGTCGCCAGGCTGGATCAGCCCAAAGAAGGCGGCCGCAAGGGCTTCGGTCGCGCCGGATGTGACGGTGATTTCCGTGCGCCAGTCGAGGGCCAAGCCCTGGCGGCGGGCGTAATGGGCGGCGACCGCCTGGCGCAGCTCCGGCAGGCCGGCCATCGGCGGGTACTGGTTGTAGCCGTTGAGCACGGCGTCGGCCGCCTTGGCGCGGATCGACGGCGGTCCGGGGTCATCGGGAAAGCCCTGGCCGAGATTGACGGCCCCGAGGTCACGGGCCAAGCCCGACATCTCCTCGAAGATGGTGGTGGGAAGGCTTGCGAAGATCGGATTGGCCATGCGTCTTGCCTAGCATAGCAAGCGGGAGGATATCTTCCCCATGCTTATCGCGCCCTTTGAACAGCGCCACGCCGACGCCTGGCGAAGCCTCAACGAAAACTGGATCTCCGCGAACTTCGCCATCGAGCCCAAGGACCGGCTGGTGTTGGACGATCCGGTGGGAAAGATCATCGACAAGGGCGGCCGGATCTTCATGGCCGAGGATGCTGACGGCGAGGCGGTCGGCTGCGTAGCGCTGATCGCCATGGCCGATGGCGGCTTCGAGGTCGCCAAGATGACGGTGGCCGAGCGCGCCCGCGGAACCGGGCTGGGCCGCAAGCTGATGCAGGCCTGCATCGACGCCGCCAAGGCCGCCGGCGGACACCGGCTTTATCTCGAGACCAATTCGAGCCTGGCGCCCGCCCTGGGGCTCTATCGCGCCATGGGGTTCACCGATCTTGATCCGGAGATGCGACCTCCGACCGACTATGCGCGTTGTGACGTCTGGATGGAGCGTCCGCTCTAGCTTGTCGGAGGGGAGAGGAAGGCCATGGGCGGGCCGCAGCCGCAGTCGCCGACCTTGGGCCGCTCCCTCGCCTATGCGGGCGTCTCGCTGCTGCTGGGCCTGACCCAGGGGCTGGGATTCAACCTGGTCAACAACAACCTGCCCTGGATCCAGGGCTCGCTGGGCGCCTATCCGAACGAGGCGGCCTGGCTTTCCACCGCCTACACGGCGACCAACGCCACCATCGGCCTGCTGGCGATCAAGTTCCGATTCCAGTACGGGCTGAGGCTGTTCGGCGACATCGGCCTTGGTCTGTTCATCCTGGTGGGTCTGGCGCACCTGTTCACCAATGACCTGCGCTCGGCGATCGCGGTGCGTGCGGCCTCGGGCGTGGCGGCCACCGCTCTGTCGACCCTGGCCCTTCTCTACATGATCAACGCCGTGCCGCCCGAGCGCCGGCCCATGGGCATCGCGCTCGGCGTGGGCTGGAGCCAACTGGCCGCCCCGCTCTCGCGCCTGGTCTCCTCGGACCTGCTGGAGATCGGCCAGTGGCATGGGCTCTATCTGATCGAAATCGCGATGGCGCTGTTCTGCTTGGCGGCGGTGAACCTGGTGCGGGTTCCCCCCGTGCCGCGGGTGAGGATGTTCCAGCCCCGGGACTTCCTGACCTTCATCCTCTTCGCGCCGGGGATAGCCCTGCTTTGCGCCGTGCTGGCGCAGGGGAGATACGTCTGGTGGTTCAATGCGCCATGGATCGGCTGGTCGCTGGCCCTCGCCATCGTGCTGCTGGCCTCGGCCATCCTGCTGGAGCTGCACAGGACCCAGCCGCTGCTGCACATCCGATGGCTCTCCAGCGCCGACATGGTGCGGCTGGTGGTGATCATCCTGCTGTTCCGCATCGTCTTGTCCGAGCAGGGCGTGGGCGCGTTCGGCTTCCTGCAGGCCATGGGGGTCAACAACGACCAGATGCGCAGCCTGTCCTGGGTGATGTTCTGGGCGACCCTGGCCGGGGTCGTCGGCGTGGCAGTGACGATCAACCCCAACCGGGTGTCGACGCCCGCGCTGATCGCCCTGCTGCTGATCGCCGGGGCGGCGCTCTACGACAGCCGCGTCACCAACCTGACC
>JAEXKM010000324.1 GCA_023445705.1 Pseudomonadota bacterium | reverse complement strand
ACGTGATCCTCAAGAAGCGCGTCGATGCGGCGGAAGCTGGCCTCTACTATGGAGCCGCCGACGGCGGCGCCATCGAGCGCCGCGCCACCCTCGTCCTGCCGGTGGAAGCCGGCTCGCTGACCGGCGCGGTGTCGTTCGAGGCCTTCGAGAATACTGGCCTGCGCGCCTCCAAGCGGGCGCTCACCGCTGATCAGGATCGGCGCCAGTTCGGCGGCGTGGACAGTCGATCGGTGAACTCCAATCCGGCGACCATCTGCTCTGTAAACGGAGCCAACCTGCCAGGCCTGGGCGCAAACTGCGCGGCGGTCCCGGTCGGCAGCAGCGGCATTGGTCTTTCCCCCGCCGACTTTCTGGCCACTCAGGGGGTGGAGTTGCGCGAGTCGGCCGGCGCCTATGGATCGATCATTCCAGCCGCTGACCGCTATGGCCTGACCACGTACCTGAACTACGCGGTCAGCGAGAATGTGGACCTGACCTTGGAAGGTTTCGCCTCACGGCGGATCGACCGGAACTACTCCTCGCCTACCGGCATGTCGCTGACCGTACCGGCGTCCAATCCGTACAACCCCTTCGGCGTCCCGGTCCTCGCGCGCTACCTCCTGAGCGGCCTGGGGCCGCAGGAGTCGCGCTATGAGACCGACACCATCCGGCCGGTGATCGGTCTGAAGGTTCGCAACCGCGGTTGGACCTACGATCTGACCGCTTCGGGCTTTTGGGACGACAATAACTGGGACCTCGTCAATCGGGTCGACACCGCCGCAGTCATTGCAGCGGTCAATTCGACCGACCCGGCAAGTGCGCTCAACGTCTTCCAGGATGGGCCGGGCGGCTCCCAAGCGCTTCTGGACGGCCTTGTCGCCCCTGCGCGCCTGAAGGCCAAGTCAAGGGCGCTGCAGGCCAACGCCCTGGCGCGCGGCGCGTTGTTCTCCCTGCCGGCGGGCAAGGTCCAATTGGCCGTTGGGAGCGAGTGGCGAGATGAGGTGCTCGACCTCGACTGGTCCGCGCTCGGACTGACCGTAGATGACGCCAATCGCGAAAGCGCAGCTCTCTTTGGCGAAGCGAAGGTCCCGCTGATCTCGTCTGAGATGAACGTGCCATTCGTGGCCGAACTCACCGGAACCATCGCGGCGCGCTGGGATCACTACAGCGACATCGGGGGCAAGCTGAACCCACAGTTTGGCCTTCTGTGGCGGCCGATTGATCCCCTGGTCGTGCGCGCGTCCTACAGCAGGAGCTTCCGCGCCCCGACGCTCTTTAACCTCTATCAGCCCCGCAGCGCGCGGGACTCACTGCTGACCGATCCAGTGCGCAATGAGACCTATAGCGCTCAGTCGATCAGCGGCGGCAATCCCGACCTCAAGCCGGAGCGCGGGGAGTCCTACACCATCGGGTTTGAGGCGAAGCCCTCGGACAGTCTTTCCTTCTCAGCCGACTACTGGTCCATTTCGCTGGGCGAGCGGTTTGCGACCATGGCGCCGGCGATCATCATGGCCAATGAGAGCGCCTTTCCCGGTCGTGTCGTTCGGGCCGCGCAGAGCCCGGCCGATATCGCCGCCGGCCTGCCCGGACGTATCCTGACCCTCGAATCCACCTCTTTGAACTTCGGCGCCCTCAAAACGGACGGCCTTGATCTGGCCGTCCATAAGGCCCTCGCGCTGGGGGATCATCGGTTGGGCATCGATGTGTCGGCCACCCGGGTCTTCAACTTCGAGACTCGCCAGATTCCCGGCACGCCGCTGAGCGACATCGTCGGCCTTTCGAGCACGCAAGGGACGGTCGGAAAATGGCGCGGTACGGCCAGCCTCAACTGGGCCTTCGGCCCGTTCGGCGCCCAGGCGAGCGCTCGCTACTACTCACAAGTGGAGGATACCGCCAACGGCGTGCCCACCGGCCGCAAGATCCCGTCCCGCCTGCCTGTCGACCTGCAAGCTTCCGTCGATCTGGCCGTATTTGAGCCCTGGCTCGGCGCAGGGGCGCTGACAAACCTGCGCGTCGGCGTCATCAACGCCTTCGACGAGACGCAGTACTTCTCCAGCGTCTGGGGCGGGCTGGGCTATGACCCGACCAATTCCGATTTCCGCGGCCGCTTTGCCTATATCAGCCTGACCCAGCGGTTCTGAAGGCCGAACCGATGATGAAAAGCAGCGCCCTGCGCATGGCCGCGCTCACCCTGGTCGCGGCCAACGCCCTGGCCCACGCCACCCCGTCCCTCGCCGCCCCGCCTGCGCCTATCGGGGCAAGCGCCAAACGGCCGTTCACGATCGATGACCTGCTCGCCATCGAAACGATTGGCGCTGTCATGTTCTCGCCTGAAGGGTCCTACGTTCTTTTCGAGAAGATCGGTTCGCGAAAGGACTCCGGCGAGGCTGGCAGGCCCATCTTTCATGGCCAGCAAAGCGCGCGCATCTACATCGCCGCGCGAGCCGAGGGATGGCGCCCAAGGCCGCTCTTCGAACAGAAGGCCGGCGATGGGTTCACCCTAAGGTCGATCTCCCCGGATGGCCGCCTGGTGGTCGTGAGCCATGCGGCCAGCGGCTCCCTGCGCTACGAGGTCGTTGATGTCGAGGGTGGCTCTGTCACCCCTCTGGCCGGAACGCCTGACCTTCGGTGGTCGCATGGTCCCCAGCAACCGGTCTGGGTCGGAGCACGCCAACTCATCTACGCAACAACCGCGAGCGGCCTGCTTCCCTCGCTCTTCGCCGGCCACGCCGAGGCCCAGGAAACGCTCGCGGCCAGCAGGGCGACCATGAGAGGCGGCCAGGTCGCCACCGCGCAGGTATTTGGCGATCAGGCCACCAATCGCCCCGAAAACCAGGGGGCCCTGATCGCCGTGGACGTCACAAGCGGGACGGTCCGAACTTTGGCGCGCGGAAACTTCGTGGCCTGGTTCGTTTCGCAGGACCGTAAATGGGTGGCCGGCGTCTCGACCATCGAACGCCCCCTCGACCCGGCCGTCCCGATCGACGAGCACATCATGCCAACTGGTCTGGAGCGCCGCCTCGAGCTCGTCGAACTCGCGGGCGAGCAGCGAATGCAGGTCTGCCCAGATTGCGACGTCTCGCCCGGCAAGGTGGCCTGGTCAGCGGACGGGAGGAAGCTCGGCTTTTTCGCCCGCAAGGCCGGCGGCGACTGGCGGTCAGGCGCGCTGATGAGCCTTGACCTCAAGACCGGGGCCTTAACGACAGCCATAGACCGGCCGCCGCTGAACGTGAGCCAATATCCGCTCGACCCCACCTGGGCCTGGTGTGGCGACGGCATCGAGATCGCACAGCCTTCCAGGCCAACCTCTTGCGCCCCGAAGTGGCAGGACGTTGCGCGCCGGTTGGCGCCCGAACTCCCCGCATCCTCCTTCCGCCCCTGGCGCGCGCGCATGGCCTTCAACTTCGCCCAATCGCTGTCTGACGCACGGACTGAGGAGGTTAGCGTGCTGCAGGCGCAAGGCGAGCATGGCGCGGTCTTCCTAACAGGTGACGCCGGCGGGGCGGGGTGGGACAGGATCGATGCGCCAGGCTTGGAGGCCCAGCCCGTCGCACTCTCGCCCGCAGCGCGGGCGGCCGTCTTCCTCGAGCACCCTGGGAACTCCACAGTCCTGACGCTGCGGTTCGCCGATGGCTCCTCCAAGCGGCTGGTTCAGCTCAATGAGGGTTTGACGAGGGTGGCTGAGAGCCAGGCCGTCAAGATCGAGCATAGGGGGCCAGACGGCGAGGCGCTGATCTCATGGCTGCTGCTGCCCGCAGGCCGCGCGCCGGGCGAGAGGCTTCCGGTCATCTGCAAGGTCTATTCGGGGTATGTCGGCCGGGACGCGGGCCCCAACGCCCCGCTTTGGGATGACCTTGAACTCAATCCGCACCTCTACACCGCCCATGGCTACGCGGTCTTGATCCCGAGCCTTCCCTTCCCGGGCCCGGAGGGCGAGCGAGAGCCAGCGGCCAATCGCGCCGCGCTGATCCTGAGCGCCGTCGATGCGGCCGCCGCCAAGGGTTACGTCGATCCCACGCGGCTCGGGATCACGGGCCAAAGCAACGGGGCCTACACCGTCGCCGTGTCGCTGACCCAGACCGACCGGTTCTCAGCGGGAATGGCCGAAGCTGGCCTCTACAATCTCGCCAGCGCCTATGGTCAGCTCGATATCACCCAGACGATGTCCACAGCCAATGAGGGGATCGGCCTCAACATGGCCAGCGGCCTGGAGATGGGGCAACAGGGGTTGGGCGTGGGGCCTTGGGTTGATCCGGCCAAATATGTCCGCAACAGCCCCACCTTTGCGGCGGACCGAATCCACACGCCGCTAATGCTCGTTCACGGAGATCTCGACCGCTTGGCCGCAGGTCAAGCCGAAGAGCTTTTCACCGCCCTGCACCGGCTCGGGCGCGAGACCTTGCTCATCAAGTATGCTGGCGAGGGGCATGTGATCTGGAGTGCAGCCAACATTCGCGACAAGTGGGAGCGGCAGTTGGCCTGGTTCGACGCCCATCTTGGACTAAAGCCCAGGCCAGACTGAACCGGCCAACCTCGGCGCGCGCCCGAACGGCGACAGGGCGCGCCCCAACCCAAGGCTCGGGGCGTTGGGCCGGCGACAACGTCGCCGGCCCCCTGCCGGCCGAGGGCGTGGGGTCCCTCAGCGCGGCAAAGCCGCCAGCACTATGCGCCCCAGGGAAGCCGCACCTTGCTCGCACCCCCAAGCAGCACCCTTACGTGGGCGATCCGATTGTCCTTATTGGTCTCGTCGGCGATGACGCCCCCGGCGTTGCGATTGCGCTCATTGTGCATGCTGGCCCCGAGCGGGACCACCAGCATCCGGATGACCGTCCCGGCCTCGAGGCGATGGGCGACGAACGGGAACTCCTTGAACCGGTATAGGTCAGGCTTGCCCGGGGTGACCAACTCGGCCTTGCGGGTGCTCTTGCGGTAGCGCGCGCGAACCTGATCTTGAGCCAGGAAGATGACCGTGCCGTCTGGATGGACCGCATAGAGCGCGACGCGGATGTCTGTGTCAGGCACATCCATGGCAAGGGTCAGGTCGACCGACGGGGTTCCCACGAGGTTGGCCGGGGCCGAGAGCGGCGCGGTGTCATAGACCAGGCCATCGCCGTCAAGGCGCCGCATCATTCCAGGGTTGATAAGATAGTCCGGGACCAGTTCGGCGGCCTCGAAGCCCTCATTGAGGGCCGGGAGGCCCGGGTCGTAGACATAGGCGTCGGGCGTCTCGCGGCCAGCCTTGGCGACCAGCACCCCGCGGTCGCCGATAGAACCGGCGCTCGTCTTCGGCGAAGACAGGACAAGCGTTTCGGTCCGCGCGGTCGCCGCCGCGACATCGCTGGCCGAACGCCACTCGTTCGCTCCGAGCAGGTAATAGACGAAATGGTCTTTCAGGAAGGCCGGCCTTGGCCCTCCCTTCATGACGTAGTCGAACCAGGCCACGTGCAAGCCCTTGACGTCGAGCAAGGCCGCCTCGCCCATGTCCACCCCGCCCAGCTTGCGTTTCGGCACGCGCGTGCCTGGGTGGTTCCAGGGGCCGATGAGCAAATAGCTCTGATCAGCCACTGCGGGCTCCACCGCCTCCATGTGCCAGCGCCGGAACTTCTGGGTCCCGGTCTGCGATACGTCGTATTGCCCGCTGATCGACAGGACCGGGATCTTGATCTTGGCGTACTTAGCGGGATCCGGGCTTGCTGCATCCCAGAAGGCGTCCATGGTCGGATGCCTCATCCACTCCTGCCAGATCGCACTCGGATATCCGGCGAGCTTGTCGAAATCGCGGTGTGGGACATCGCCGCGGCTGATGTCTGCATAGGCCCCCATCCAATAGGTGTCGTCGCCTGAAAGAGCGCCGTTGGCGGTCGCCCCTGCGGTGTTGACGATCCAGTTGAAGTTGTACGCCCGGTGGATGTTGCCGTTATGCATCCCGATGTTTTCGCCCACCATGCCGGCGGCGGTCGGGACGATGGTCTTCAACGCCGGGGGCGCTTCGCCGGCGAACATCCACTGGTTCTTGCCGCCATAGGAGCCACCCCAGGTCCCGACCTGGCCGTCCGACCACGGCTGCTTGGCGAGCCATTCGATGGCGTCGTAGCCATCAGGACCTTCCACCACCCAGGGCGTGAACACGCCATCCGAATTGCCGCGACCTCGGCTGTCGACCGAGGCAAAGACGTAGCCGTGCTGGGCGAAATACGCGCCGACGTCGGTGAAGCGATCGGCGACGTAGGGCGTGATCGTGAGGATGACCGGCAGCGGCCCCTTCTGATCCTTAGGCCGGAAAATGGTGCCGCTGAGATGGGTCCCGTCGCGCATCGGGATGCGCACGTTAAACTCCATCTCGTAAGGACGGGTGACGGCCGCATTGGGAGCGGCCGGGGCTGGCGCTGCAAGAGCGCTACCGGCTAAGGCCAGAAGCAGCGCTGCAATGCTCGCGGAGGCGAGTTTACGTGTGAGGGTCATGTGGAGGTCCTTGTGGGACGCGCCGCAGCGCGACGCGTCCAGAGATCTTTAGAAGCGCGCGCGAAGCCCCACGTAGAACCGCCGTCCCAGCACGTCGTAGGTCGAGGGGTCGGTGTTCATGGAAACGGCCGAGGTGTAGGGCGGCGGATCCTTGTCGGTCAGGTTGGTGCCGCCGACCCGCAGCTCGATGGTTTCATTGACGATCCAGCGGGCGTCGAAGTCGAGATAGCTGACCGACGAGGGACTGACCGCGGTCGCAGCGCCGCCCCCGACTAGGGAGCGATCCTTCATGGCGTCGATGTAGCGCCACTTGACCGCCGTCCGGAGCGGACCGAGCTCATAAGAGAAGGTGGTGACCAGCTTCCACTCCGGATAGGCCGTTCCCAGAGCGCTGCCGATGGAGCCTCGATAGTCGACGAAGCTGCTCGTGGGCAGTTCCTTGATCTCGTATTTGTCGAGATGAGTGCCCATGAGATTGACGCCGGCCAAGCCGCTGAACGGCGCCCCGATCTCGTCGAGGCTCAGGCGCCAGTCGACCACGAAGTCCCAGCCCGAGGTCCGGATGCGGCCGAGATTCGCGCGCTTCTGCAGGACCGTAAGGATCTCACCTGTTCCATGGTCGCGGGAGATGAGACTGCAGTAGGAGTTGGTGTTGGAATAGGTCGGGTTGGCGCCGTCGAGATTGAAGCAATTGCGGAGCGAGGTGTTGGTGTTGATGACGCCGACCGCATCCTTGATGTCGATGCTGTAGTAGTCCAGCGAGGCGTTCAGACGCGCAAGCCATGGGCTTTCGAAGGCTGGCGTCCAGACCAGACCCATCGAAAAGGTGTCGGCGGTTTCTTCGGTCAGGTCCGGATTGCCCTCGTTGAGCGAAGGCGTTTGAGTATTGCCGTAGGTGTAGCTCGCGATCACCGCGGCCGGCACGCCTTGCACAAGGCACAGCTCGGCGACCTTGAGTCCGTCGGGTCCTTTGCGGAACGAACTGTTGACGTCGCAGGGGTCTCCAGACACCCCGGTGGCCGAGGCGGCCCCGGTGGTCACGAACTCCTTCGAGGCCGGCAGGTAGAGCTCACCGATGCTCGGCGCGCGCACCGCCCGTTGGTAGCCGCCGCGCAGGCGAACCGCGGAGGCCGCCCGCCAGTCGAATTCGGCTTTGTATGACGACACCCCACCGACGCTGGAGTAATCCGAGTAGCGGTAGCCGACCCCGAGGTTTAGTTCCTCGACGAAAGGCAGGTCGCGAGCGACCGGCACGAGCAGCTCTCCGTAAAGCTCGCGCACGTCGGTTGAGCCATTGAGGGCGTTGGCGGTCAGGATGCCGACTAGATCGCCGTCGGCGACGAGGCTGTCAGGCAGGTACTCATAGTTGTCCTCGCGGTAGGAAGCGCCGGCGGCGAACCGGACTTCACCGGCCGGCAAGGTCAGAATCTTGCCCTGGAAGTTGGCCTCGACAACTTGCTGGGTGGTGGTTGTGTCGTTCTTGGCGGTGCGATTGACATAGGCGGCGCACTCGGGGGAGAGCGAGGTCATGCCGAAAGGATCGTAACCCCCGGCGCAGATGCTGGCGCCGCCGTCGGCCGCATAGAGCAGCTTGGTCACCGCCGAGTGGCTTACCGCGCCCTCCTGCACCACCTGATAGCCATTGCGGCCATAGGAACCGCTGACGTCCCACCCGCCGTCAATAGCCTCGATCGCGCCCTTGAGGCCCATGGTGATCTGGAAAGTGTCGTAGGTAGAGGTGTGGACCCGCTCGCCCGAGGCGCTCATGCGTTTGTTCAGCAGGAAGTCGGCGCCTGACGCGGGGCGAGACGACAGGATGGTCGCCAAATCGGTTGGGATGAACGGGTTGTTCACGGGCGCCCAGAAGCCCGTTCCCGTAGCGTCCGGGTTGCCGGCGGCCGGCGCCGCAGCCTGAACGACTGTGGCGTCATAGTGGGTGAACAGCAGCTGGCCGAAGGCTTCGATCCCGGAGGTCAGCTCATAGTTGACCCTACCGAACGCCGAGTAGCGGTTCATCGGCAGGACGAGTTGGGTGGAGGGGATGGAGTCGAAGAAGAAGTTTGGGCCGCTGATCACCGAGTAGGGATCATCGCCGCGGAAGTTCGTCACGCCGCGCGTGGCCGAAAACAGCGTACCGTCCTCGTTGAAGGAGAAGTTCGAGGCGCGGTTCACGACGCCAGCGGCGACACCGTACTTGGCGAAAACCGAATCGACGGCGGCCTGCGTGGGCAGGTTGGCGCCTATGGCCGCAGACACCCCTTGCGGAACGGTAGAGGAATAGCCGCTACCAGCGGTGAAATCGCGGTCCGAAGCGCCCACGGGCTGGCGTTCTGAATAGCTGAGCGCCAGGACGGCCGAACCTCGCCCCTCGTTGAAGCGCCCCCCGAGAACTGCGCTCAGGTCCAGGCTCTCGCCGTCCCCTCGATCGGTCGCGCCATATTGGGCGTCGACCATCATGCCCTCATAGTTCTGCTTGAGCTTGAAGTTGACCACGCCTGCTACGGCGTCCGAGCCGTAGACCGCCGAAGCCCCGCCGGTGATCACCTCGATGTTGTCCACCAGGGCTCGGGGCAAGATGTTGACGTCGACACTGCCGTCGGCGTTGGCCGGCACCACCCTGCGACCGTCCAGCAGGACGAGGGTGCGGGCCCGGCCAAGACCCCGGAGTTCAAGGTTGGCCTGGCCAAAGCTGGTGGAGGTGTTGCTGGTCGCACCCGTGGAGCCGGCGAACTGCGGAAGCTGGTTGAGGTAAGTCTCGACGGTAGGAGCGCCTGCGCTCTGCAGTGCGTCGGATTGGACCGTGACGATGGGACTGTTGGCCGAGTAGTCGCGGCGCGCGATGCGTGAGCCGGTGATGACCACCTCTTCCACCTCGACCGGATCGGCCGGCGCCGACGGCGCGATGGCCGCAGCGGCCGCTTGCAGGACGACCGGTGTGGTCATGGCCGCGCGTTGAAGCCGCGGCGTGGCCGGCGCTGGCCCACTGCGAACGATCGCGACGGCGCCGGCCGGACCTGCGCGCATCTCGAGACCCGAGCCGGCGAGGATTTGGGCGAGCGCTTCGCTGGGCGAGCGCGCGTTTCGCGCGCCGGCGCTGCGCGCGCCGGCGACGTCGTCTAGGCGATAGATCAACTGTTGGCGCGACTGACGCGCATAGAGGTCGAGCGCGGACTTCAGGTCGCCCGCAGGGACGTCGAAAGCTTGGGCTGAAGCGGCCGAGGCGGTGAGCGCCAGAGCGGCCAAAGCGACTCCTGCGCCGAGCCGAGCCCGACGCGTACGAACTGATTGCATCTATATCCCCCTGTGAGGCGTCCTTGGCCTCACTGGGGTTGACGAAGGGATGCGAAAAATCCGGGATCAGTCCGACACAAAAATTTCGTCACCCTGTCGCTTCACCTTCAAGCCGTAGGCCTGGGAAAGCAGGCCGGCGAAGTCGTCGACATTGGCGGTGTCGAAGGCGCCTCCGATGCGCATGGCGGCCGCATCCCCGGCGACGACCAATTTTACTCGGTTGTAGCGATTGAACACGGCGGCCGCGTCGGCAAGGCTGGTCTCCTGGAAGACCACTTGGCCGCGCCGCCAGGCCAGGGCGTCATGCACCGCCTCAAGCCCCGGATGTGACAGGCGCGTGGCGCCCTCCCCGGCCTCGACCATGTCGCCAGGTCGAGCCAGCGACAAGCTGCGACGCAGGCCGCGCGAGGAGCCAACCTCCACCTTGCCGTCTTCGACGACCACTTCGGTCTCATCGCCATTGCGGCGGACAACAAAGCGGGTCCCCACCACCCGAATGCGGGCATCGCCTGCGCGGATGACGAACGGCCGCCCAGGATCATGGGCCACGTCGAAATAGGCCTCACCGCGGTCCAGCCACACGCGGCGCTCGCCAGGGCCAAGATCAACCCTCAAGGCTGTGTCGGTGTTTAGCTCAACCTTGCTGCCGTCATCCAACGGGGCCAAGGCGCGTCCACCGACCGAAGTGCTGATCGCGTGGCGCTCATCTGGCGCAGCGGTCAGATAGGCGCCGGCCGCGCCGGCCAGGACGAAGACCGCCAGCGTAGCGGCGATCGGCCAGAACGCTGGCGGAGCTGAAGAGCGGCGCGGCGGCGTCAGCCCCGGCAGCGCCGCCAGCCGATCCGCGCGCGTCCAGACGCTTTCCAGACGCAGAAAGGCTACGCGGTTATCGAGGCTTTCCTCAAGCCACCGATCAAGCGCCTGCGCATCTGCGCCGGTCCAGTCGCCGCGATCGCGTCGTGCGATCCATTCGGCGGCCAGGACCTCGATTTCACGAGCTTTTGCCATGGCGTTTCCCGTGTTTTCCCCAATTTGCCAGCTCCTGTGCTCCGGAGCCTTGATCGTCCTCAAACAGTGACTGCGCCAGAGCGCGGACCCCTTTCGACACTTGCCGCTCGACAGTGTCTTCGGTGATCCCCATCCGCTTGGCGACCTCCCGTTGAGACAGTCCCTCGATCTTTCGGAGAATGACGACCTCCCGGCAGCGTGGGGGCAAACGGGCCAAAGCGATCTCCAAGGCGCGTAGTTCGCGCCGGGCCGTCAAGCGCCGATCCTCGCCGCCGATGTCGACGGACGTTTCGATGGTTTCCATCTCGGCGACGAAGTCGAGACTGACGATCTTGGCGCGCCGCGCCTTGTCGATCAGCAGATTTCGCGCGGTTCGAAATACGAAGGCCCCAACCAGCAGCGGACGGGTCGCGGCGGCCGCGTCGTAGACCCGTGCATAGACCTCCTGACGCAGGTCGTCGATTTCGTGAGGCGCGCGCCAATTGCGGCGGAGAAAGCGCATGAGGGCCGCCTCGAGAGGCAGGACCTCCCGGACGAACCATGCGTCTTTCTCGCTCTTGTCCATCGGCTCCTGCCCCGTGCCTGCCTAGCTAGACGCACGGGCGCGGAAAATCCGGTCCTCTGGCGCATGCGACATTGGCCTGCCGGCGCACTGTGCGACTTCGCCGGTCTGCAAGAGCTGCGCGCTTCGCTTTCAGGCAGCGCTGGATCTGGAGGGGCGCGCCAGTTGGCAACATTTCCTCCTGGCTGGAAAGGCGACCTCTATCTTGATCGCTTGAGGCCGATCCGGCGCCCGGTATTGATCGCTCTACCGCTTCGCCAGGAGTTCTCGTTCGATTTCGTAAGCAATGGCGCCGATTTGTTTGAGAGGATTTTGGCGGCGCTTGCGATCTACGGCGTCACCACAGGCGTCGGCGCGTGGTCAATGCGGCGGGCGTCGAGCCGGGCTCGAATTGCATCGTCTTCGGCCTGGGCGGCATCGGCCTC
>JAEXKM010000243.1 GCA_023445705.1 Pseudomonadota bacterium | reverse complement strand
GATCCTCCCCCGTTGGGGGAGGTGGCGCGCGCAGCGCGACGGAGGGGGCCGCCGCAGGCGGTCTAGTCAAGTCGGCCAAGTCTCTGGACTCATGGCCAGCACCTCGCCCGCAAAGTGCAGGCCCCCGCAGATCAGCACGTGCGGCGCAGGGCCAGTCCCGGCCAGCGCCCGGCGCAGCCCTTCCTCGACATCGGCCACCGTCTCGGCCTCCAGCCCTGCCGCCCGCGCCGCCTGCGCGATCTCATCGGCCGGCGCTGCGTTGGGCGAGTCGAAGGTGGTCGCCAGGACCTGGGGATTCAGCTCTGCAAAGGGCTGGAAGAAGCCCAGCGAATCCTTGCGCGCGAACATCGCCGCGATCAGCACCAGCGGCCGTGGATCGCGCGCGGTGAGCCGGCCCGCGGCCTCGGCCAGGGCCCGGCCCGCATGGGGATTGTGCCCGCCATCCAGCCAAAGGTCGGCGCCACGCTCGGCCGCCAACCGCGCCATTGGGCCGTCCGTCAGGCGCTGGAAGCGCGCCGGCCAGACCGCGCCCGAGACGCCCTTGGCCAGGGCAGCCTCATCGATCCGAGGATCGCCCAGCGCCAGCGCAGCAGCCACCGCCAGGCCCGCATTGGCGAACTGGTAGCCGCCGAACAGGCTCGGGGCCGGCAGGTCGTAAAGCTGGTCCGGCATCTGGACCAGCAGGCGTCCGCGCTCTTCCCAGGCGTCGAAATCCCGGCCCATCAGCGTGACCGGCGCATCCAGTTTCTCGGCCTCTTCCAGGATCACCGCCTCGCCTTCGGGCATCTGCCGGGCGACGATGGCTGGACGGCCCTGCTTGATGATGCCCGCCTTCTCCCAGGCGATCTTACCCAGTTCCGGTCCCAGCATTTCCAGGTGGTCGTAGTCGACCGGGGTGATCACGCTGACCGCCGGCGCATCGAAGATGTTGGTGGCGTCGAAGCGGCCGCCCAGGCCCACCTCCACTATGCACAGGTCTGCGGGCGTTTCCGCAAAGGCCTGGATCGCCAGGACCGTGGTGATTTCGAAGAAGCTGATCGGCTCCCCGGCGTTGGCGGTCTCGACCTTGTCGATCAGCTCGGCCAGGCGCTCGTCGGTGATCAGCTCTCCGGCCACCCGGATGCGCTCGGCGAACCGGACCAGGTGGGGCGAGGTGATCACATGGGTTTTCAGCCCGGCGGCCTCGGCGATCGCGCGCAGATAGGCGACGGTCGATCCCTTGCCGTTGGTCCCCGCCACATGGATCACCGGCGGCAGGCGCTGTTCCGGATGGCCCAGCGCGGCCAACAGGCGCTCGACCCGGCCGGTCGTGAGGTCGATCAGCGAGGGATGATGGGCTCGCAGCCGAAGGATCGCCTCATCGGAGGCGCGGATGGGATCATACATGGCGAAGGATTTCCCCGGCGCGCGTGACGCGGTCAGCTAATCCCTTTTCCCCTAGGGGAGAAGGGATTTCGGCATGTCGCCGCACGCCCATGCGCTTGGGCGTGGAACCAGTGCGAACTTGTGGAGACTGGGCGCCCGCTGGGCGGGCGCCGGTGTCTGTCAGGCGGCTTTGGAAGCTTCGCGCCCCGTCATCAGCATCTTCAGGATCGAGCCCAGGGTCGAGCGCATCTCGCCGCGGGTGACCACGCGGTCGATCTGACCACGCTCGACCAGGAACTCGGCGCGCTGGAACCCCGGCGGCAGCGTTTCGCGGATGGTCTGCTCGATCACCCGGCGGCCGGCGAAGGCGACCATGGCGTTCGGCTCGGCCAGATGGATGTCGCCCAACATGGCGTAGGACGCCGAGACCCCGCCCGTGGTCGGGTCGGTCAGCACCACGATGTAGGGCAGGCCAGCGGCCTTCACCTCGTTCAACGCCAGGGTCGTGCGGGCCATCTGCATCAGGGCCAAGGTACCCTCCTGCATGCGTGCGCCGCCGGCGGCGGTGAAGATCACGAAGGGCGCGTTGCGCGCCACGGCCTCCTGAGCGGCCTTGATGAAGGCCTCGCCGACGCCGACGCTGAGCGAACCGCCCATGAAGCTGAAATCCTGCACCGAGACGACGCAGGGCTGGCCCTCGATGGTCCCGTAGCCCGAGCTCAGCGCGTCCTGCGCGCCGCTGGCCTTACGCGCCGCCTTCAGGCGGTCCATGTAGGGCTTGGTGTCGGGGAACTTCAGCGGGTCATCGACCACGCCCTTGGGCGCTTCCAGTTTCTCGTACTGGCCGTCGTCGAAGGTGTAGCGCAGGCGCTGCTCGGCGCCGATGCGCATATGGTGCCCGGACGGCGTCACCCAGAGGGCGGCGTCGAGGTCCGAGCGATAGATCATCTCGCCGGTGTCCGGGCATTTCACCCAGAGGTTCTCGGGCGTCTCGCGCTTGGTCACGAGATTGCGTACGCCAGGCGCAATCCGGGACAGCCAGCCCCGGCGTTCGCGCGGTCCCTGCGGGCCCTTGCCCGACTTGTCGTTTCGCTGTTCAGCCATCGCCATGGGGATTTTTACACCGAGAGGCTTTCGACTCGCGCGGAACGCACAGCCTTAGCCAAGGATTCCACTTTGGAAAGAACCCGGGCGGTCACAGATTCGTTCATTGCCAAGCCTGTTGCGATTTCTTCGACGAGGGCCGATCCGACCACCACGCCGTCGGCGACCCGCGCCACCGCAGCGGCCCGTTCAGGCGTCTTGATGCCGAAGCCCACGGCCACCGGCAGGCCGCCGGCGGCGCGCACGCGCTCCACATGCGGCGCCACCACAGCGGCGTCCGCTTCCTTCACGCCGGTCACCCCGGCCACGGAGACGTAGTAGGCGAAGCCCGAGGTCCGGCGCAGGATCACCTTCAGGCGGGCGTCGTCGCTGGTCGGGGTCGACAACAGCAGCAGCGAGATCTGCTCGGCGTCCAGGGCGTCGGCCAGCGGATCGGCTTCCTCGGGCGGGATGTCGACGACGATCAGGCCATCGACGCCAGCCTGGGCCGCATCCCGCGCGAACTGCGTGAATCCGCGCGTGACCAGCGGGTTAGCGTAGCCCATCAGCACCACCGGGGTCGTCTGGTCGACCTTCCGGAACTCGGCGATCATCTGCAGGGTCTTGGAGAAGGTCATCCCCTTGTCCAGGGCGCGCAGGGCGGCGCGCTGGATCGGGGGCCCCTCGGCCATCGGGTCGGAGAATGGGAAGCCGACCTCGATCACGTCCGCGCCGGCGGCGGGCAGGCCCTTCAGGATCTCGAGCCCGGTCTCGTAGTCCGGGTCGCCGGCCATGATGTAGGCCACGAAGGCCGCGCGGCCTTGCGCCTTCAGCGCGTCGAAGCGCGCGTCGATACGAGCTTTGGTCAAATCGTACGCCCCAGGTGCGCGGCGACGGTCGCCACGTCCTTGTCGCCGCGGCCCGACAGGTTCAGCACCACGATCCCGTCCTTGCCGACCTCGGCGCAGACTTCCGGCAGGCGGGCCAGGGCGTGCGAGGACTCGATCGCCGGCAGGATGCCCTCCAGCTCCGCCAGCAGCTTGAAGGCGTCCAGCGCCTCCTGATCGGTGCAGGTGAGGTAGCTGGCCCGGCCCACGTCGTGCAGCCAGGAGTGCTCGGGCCCGATGCCGGGATAATCCAGGCCGGCCGATATCGAATGGGCCTCGGTGATCTGGCCTTCGTCGTCCTGCAGCAGGTAAGTCATGTTGCCGTGCAGGACGCCGGGGCGGCCGCCGTTGATGGCCGCCGCGTGACGTCCGGTCTCCATGCCCTCGCCGGCCGCCTCGACGCCGATGAGCCGGACGCCTTCGTCGTTCAGGAACGGATGGAACAGGCCGATGGCGTTCGAACCGCCGCCCACGCAGGCGAGGACGGCGTCGGGAAGGCGGCCCTCGAGTTCAAGGATCTGCTGCTTCACTTCCTGGCCGATCACGGCCTGGAAGTCGCGGACCATGGCCGGATACGGGTGCATCCCGGCCGCGGTGCCGATCAGGTAATAGGTGTCGTGGACGTTGGTGACCCAGTCGCGCAGGGCCTCGTTCATGGCGTCCTTCAGGGTGGCCGAGCCGGCGGTGACCGCCTCGACCTGCGCGCCCAGCAGGTTCATCCGGAACACGTTGGGCTTCTGCCGCTCGACGTCCACCGCGCCCATATAGACCACGCAGGGCAGGCCGAACCGGGCGCAGACGGTGGCCGTCGCCACGCCATGCTGGCCCGCGCCAGTCTCGGCGATGATCCGGGTCTTGCCCATCCGCATGGCCAGCAGGATCTGGCCCATGCAGTTGTTGATCTTGTGCGAGCCGGTGTGGTTCAGCTCCTCGCGCTTCAGATAGATCTTCGCCCCGCCATAGTGCCGGGTCAGCCGCTCGGCGAAATAGAGCGGGCTCGGCCGGCCGACGTAATGGGTCAGAAAGCTGCGCAGTTCGGCCTGGAAGGCCGGATCGGCCTTCGCCGCCGAATAGGCGGCGTCCAGCTCGTGGACCAGCGGCATGAGCGTCTCGGGGACGTAGCGGCCGCCATAGTCGCCGAAGCGCCCCTTGGCGTCGGGATAGGCGGTGTAGTCGTTAGGCTTGCTCGGAGCGTTCACTTGAAGGTCTGCAGTTCAAACGCGTCGGACAGCGTCGAGAAACGCCGCGATAAGAAGGGGGTCCTTTAGTCCCGGACCACGTTCCACGCCAGAAGAAACGTCCACCAGCGGGGCGCCGGAGATGCTCACGGCCTCCGCCACGTTCCACGGGTCCAGCCCGCCGGCCAGGAACCAGGGCCGTGCAAAGCGCCGCCCTTCCAGGATCGTCCAGTCGAAGCGCAGGCCCGCGCCGCCGGGCAGCGGATGGTCCTTGGGGGTCTTGGTGTCGAACATCAGATGTTCGGCGACGGGCTCGAAGTCCCGCGCCGGCGCGAGGTCCGACGCATCGGTGACGGAGAGGACCTTGATGATCGCCGCGCCCGTGCGCGCAGCGACCTCGTGGGCGCGGGCCGGGGTTTCTTTGCCATGCAACTGGATGAAATCCGGCCGCAGGGTGCGCGTCAGCCCGTCCAGCAGGGCGTCGTCCGGATCGACCGTGACCGCCACGATCTTCACGCCGCGGGCGCGCGCCGGCTGGGCCAGGATGGCGGACGCCTCCGGCGCGACATAGCGCGGGCTCTTGGGAAAGAAATTGAAGCCGATATGGCTCGCCGCCCCCTCGACCGCCGCCAGGACGGTTTCAGGCGTCGACAGCCCGCAGATCTTGGCGCGTACGCTCATCGGCCGCAGTTAGCCCCGTCGACGCGCCAAGCCAAGTCGGTTCAGGACTTGGTCTTCAGCAGATCGCGGATTTCGGTCAGCAGTTCCTCGCTCGGCGTCGGGGCGGCGGGCGCCTCGGCCTGGTTGCGGCGCAGGCTGTTCACGGCCTTGACCAGCAGGAAGATCACCCACGCGACGATGACGAACTGGATGAGGGTGTTGATGAAGGCGCCGTACTGGATCGCCACCAGCTCGTTGGCGGCGGTGGTCGGATCGTCAGGCTTGAGCACCAGTTGCAGCTTCGAGAAATCGATCCCGCCGGTCAGCAGCCCGATCGGCGGCATCACCACCTGGTTCACCAGGCTCTCAACGATCTTGTTGAAGGACGCGCCGATGATCACGCCGACCGCCAGGTCGATGACGTTGCCGCGGGCGATGAATTCCCGAAACTCGGTAAGGATGCTCATGGGCCACCGTTGATCTGAAAAGCGGGGGTCAGGATCGACCGGCCCCTGCTTCCAGGTCAACCCGCCAGTTGCTACTCGGCGTTGAGCCGCTCGCGTAGCTCCTTGCCGCTCTTGAAGAACGGCACATGCTTGGCGCGGACGTCCACGGCCTCGCCGGTTCGCGGATTTCGGCCCGATCGGGCGTCGCGCGAGCGTACCGAAAGGGCGCCAAAGCCCCTCAACTCCACGCGACCATCGGCCTCTAGTGCCTGGATCATGCGCTCGAGGATCACCCCGACCACACGTTCCACATCACGTTGGGTCAGGTGCGGGTTCTCCTCCGCGAGGCGGGCGATAAGTTCCGACTTGATCATGCCTATTTCCGGTCCCCGAGCCGTTGGGGAGACGGCTCATAGGCGTTCAACAACGAGCAATAGTTCGCCAAACGGGCGCGCCTCGCAAGAAGGCGCTGGAAGCGAGCGGGACCATGGTCGAGTCCGCCCCGATGTTCAAGGCGCAAACAACGTCCGGGACACATCGGCGCCGGGCATTCGCCGCTTTTGGAGCATTTTCCGCCGCCGCTGCATCACTCGGCATGCGGGCAAAGAAAACGGCGGACCGGTTCCCGATCCGCCGCCAGCTTCAGATCGCGATGCGATCGATGCTTATTCCTTGCCGGCCTTCTCGCGAAGGGCCGCGCCGAGGATGTCGCCCAGCGAGGCGCCCGAGTCCGAAGACCCGAACTGCTCGATGGCTTCCTTTTCGTCGGCCATTTCCAGCGCCTTGATCGACAGCGACACGCGGCGAGCGGCCTTGTCGATCTGGGTCACTTGAGCGTCGACGCGGTCACCCACGGCGAAGCGCTCCGGACGTTGGTCGGCGCGGTCGCGCGACAGGTCCGACTTGCGGATGAAGGCGGTCATCGGGGCTTCGTCATCGCCGAACTTCACTTCGATACCACCGGTGGTGATCTCGGTGACGGTCACGGTGACGGTCTGGCCGCGACGGTAGGTGTCGCCTTCCATCGGGTCGCCGGCGAGTTGCTTGATGCCCAGCGAGATGCGTTCCTTCTCGACGTCGACGTCGAGAACGCGCGCCTTGACCACGTCGCCCTTGTTGTACTTGGCGATCGCTTCTTCACCCGACACGGTCCAGTCGAGATCCGACAGGTGCACCATGCCGTCGATGTCGTTGTCGAGGCCGATGAACAGACCGAATTCGGTCGCGTTCTTGACTTCGCCTTCGACGGTCGAGCCGATCGGATGGGCGGCCACGAAGGCGTCCCACGGATTGGCCATGGCCTGCTTCAGGCCCAGCGACACGCGGCGCTTCGACGGATCGACGTCCAGCACGACCACGTCCACTTCCTGCGAGGTGGAGACGATCTTGCCAGGATGGACGTTCTTCTTGGTCCAGGACATTTCCGAGACGTGGACCAGACCTTCGACACCCGGCTCCAGCTCCACGAAGGCGCCGTAGTCGGTGATGTTGGTGATCCGGCCGGTGAACTTGGCGCCCACCGGGTACTTGGCTTCCACGCCGTCCCACGGGTCGGACTGCAGTTGCTTCATGCCGAGGCTGATGCGCTGGGTGTCCGGATTGATCTTCACGATCTGGACCTTCACGGTGTCGCCGACCGCGAGCACTTGGCTCGGGTGGTTGACGCGCTTCCAGCTCATGTCGGTGACGTGCAGCAGGCCGTCGATGCCGCCCAGGTCCACGAACGCACCGTAGTCGGTGATGTTCTTGACCACGCCTTCGCGGACTTCGCCCTCTTGCAGCTGGCTGACCAGCTCCGTGCGCTGTTCGGCGCGGGCTTCTTCCAGGATGGCGCGACGCGAGACGACGATGTTGCCGCGCGGACGGTCCATCTTGAGGATGGCGAAGGGCTGTTCCTTGCCCATGAGCGGGCCGACGTCGCGCACCGGGCGGATGTCGACTTGCGAGCCCGGCAGGAAGGCCGAGGCGCCGCCCAGGTCGACGGTGAAGCCGCCCTTAACGCGGCCCACGATCGTACCCATGACGGGTTCGTTCTTTTCGTAGACGCCTTCCAGACGGGTCCAGGCTTCTTCGCGACGGGCCTTGTCGCGGCTGATCACCGCTTCGCCCATGGCGTTTTCGACGCGTTCAAGGAAGACCTCGACGGTGTCGCCCACCTTCAGGGTCGGCTTGCCGTCTTCGCCGATGCCGAATTCCTTCACCGACACGCGACCTTCGGTCTTCAGACCGACGTCGATGATGGCGAAGTCCTTTTCGATGCCGACCACGGCGCCCTTGACGACGGTGCCTTCCATGAAGTCACGGCCGCCCATCGAGGCGTCGAGCAGCGCGGCGAAATCGTCGCGCGAGGGGTTCAGGCTTTGATCGTCAGCCATTGATGTTCTTTCGTACTTGAATGACCCCAGAGCCCCGGAAAAGGCATGATCCCGCCGAACGGGAGTTCGGACGGAGTCCTGGCGTCGGTTTAAGGGTTGCAACCGATGACGCGGGAACCCCGCGCCGGTGAATTCGCCCGCAGCCGTCAGAGGGAAAGGCGCGGTTGGATTTGCGTGACTAGGATTGCTCCCAGCGCGCGCGCGCCGCCTCGACGATGCGGCGGGCCGCATCGGTGACCTGCTCTATAGTCATTTCGCTGGTGTCCAGCAAGACGGCGTCCTCAGCCGGACGCATGGGCGCACTCTCGCGGCCCCCGTCGCGCTCGTCGCGTTTGCGGATGTCGGCCAGCACGTCCTCATAGGTCACCGCTTCGCCCTGGCCCTTGAGCTGCTTACACCGGCGCTCGGCCCGCACCTCGGGGCTGGCGGTCACATAAAGCTTGGCCGGCGCCTGCGGGGCGATGACCGTGCCGATATCGCGCCCGTCGATCACCGAGGGCTGGGCCGCAAAATCCTGCTGCAGCTTCAGGAGCGCGGCCCGAACCGCGGGATGCACCGCCACACGGCTGGCCGCTTCCCCCGCGCCTCGGGTCCGGAAGCCGGGATCGTCCAGCAGACCGGCCTCCAGGCGCTGGGCGACCGCCGCCGTCGCGGCCTCGTCGTCCAAATCGAGGCTCGCGCGCTGCGCCAACACACCGACCGCCCTATAGAGCAGGCCGGTGTCCAGCACGGGCAGGCCGTAGGCCTCGCCCAGCCGGGTGGCGACGGTGCCCTTGCCCGAGGCGGCGGGCCCGTCGACCGCGATGACGAAGGGCGGCTTCACGAGATCTCCGCCCCCATGCCGCCCATCAGATCCACGAAGCCGGGGAAGCTGGTGGCGATCATGCCGGGCTCGTCGACGGCCACCGGCTTATCGGCGGCCAGGCCCATGATCAGGTGCGACATGGCGATCCGGTGATCGCCCTTGGTCGTCACTCGCGCCCCGCCGGCGACGTTGTGATTGCCCCTAACCGAGCCGATGACGATCAAGCCCTCAGGCTCCTCCTCGACGCCCACGCCGTTGGCGGCGAGGCCAGCGGCCATCAGGGCGATGCGGTCGCTTTCCTTCACGCGCATCTCTCCGATGCCGCGCATCACCGTCGCGCCCTCGGCGAAGGCCGCGGCGACCGCGAGGATCGGGTACTCGTCGATCATGGACGGCGCGCGCTCCGGCGGCACCTCGACGCCCTTGAGGGCCGAGTGCCGAGCGGTGATATCGCCCACCTGCTCGCCGCTTTCCTCGCGAACGTTCGAGATCACGAGATCCGCGCCCATCTCCTGCAGGGTCGTGAAGAGGCCCGTGCGCAGTTCGTTCAGCAGCACGCCCTCGACCGTCACTTCCGAACCGGGGGTCACCAGGGCCGCAACCAGCGGGAAGGCCGCCGACGAAGGATCGCCCGGAACGCGCACCCTGGTTCCGGTCAGCGTCTGGCCTCCCGGCAGGGTGATCCATCGGCCGTCTTCGCGGTCGTCCACCAGCACCTGCGCTCCGAAGGCCCGCAGCATGCGCTCGGTATGGTCGCGCGTCGCCTCCGGCTCGATCACCTGCGCCCCGCCCTCGGCGTGCAGGCCGGCCAGCAGCACCGCCGACTTCACCTGGGCCGAAGGCTCGGGCAGGCGGTAGGACAGATGCTTCAGCGCCCCGCCTTGCAGCGTCAGCGGCAACCGCCCGTTCGAGCGGCCGATCCAGCTCACGCCCATCTGCGACAACGGACCCAGCACCCGGCGCATCGGCCGGCTGCGCAGGGACTCGTCCCCGGTGAAGGTCGCTGCGAACGGAAAGCCCGCCATGGCGCCCAGGATCAGGCGCACGCCGGTGCCGGCGTTGCCGCAGTCGATCACGTCCGCGGGTTCGGAAAAGCCGCCCTGGCCCTCGACGCGCCACCGCCCCTCGCCCTGGCGCTCGACCGTAGCGCCAAAGGCGCGCATCGCAGCGGCGGTGCGCAGCACGTCGTCCCCTTCGAGAAGTCCTTCGATCTCCGTCACGCCGGACGCTAGCGCGCCCAGGATCAAAGAACGGTGCGAGATCGATTTGTCGCCTGGGGCGCGCACGCAGCCCCGCAGCGGGCCGCCGCGCTTTGCGGTCAGTCCTGCCGACGTCATGGAATGCTCAAGCCTCCTTGGGGCTTGCTGTTTTTTCGAAAGGGGTTTGCTTTTGACAGCGCTCCCGGCCCGTGGCAAGGGAGCCGGCTTCAATTCAAAAACTCGCTAGAGGCGCAGCCCCTTGGCCAATCCCGAACTGGGCGCAAAGCAGATTTGCCCCAACTGCCAGGCGAAATTCTACGACCTGCAGCGCCGTCCCGCCGTCTGCCCTAAGTGCGGCACGGAATTCGATCCCGACGAAGCCGTTCGCAATCGCCGCGTTCGCGCCCGCACCTCCGCCGTCGATCACGACCACGAGGAAGCCGAGGATCAGGTCCGCA
>JAEXKM010000233.1 GCA_023445705.1 Pseudomonadota bacterium | reverse complement strand
GACCACATCATCGCACAGCCGGAACGCACTGGGGGTTTCATGCTGGCTCGACTATCCATCGCAGGGAAACTCCTGCTTGCGGCAGGCTGCGCGATCGGCGCCCTGCTCCTGCTGGCGGCGACGCTGGTCGCCACAAACGCCAGCGGCATCGTCCGCAACCTTTCCAACGACAACGCCCAGGCCCTCGCCGGCAAGGCGGCCGCCGAGGTGGCCAGCGATCTCGGCGAGATCCAGGGCCTCGGCCGCTCCATGGCGGGCGCCCTGGGCGCGGCGCACGAGGCGGGGATCCGCGACCGGAAGGCCCTGGCGCAACTGATCAAGCCGGCGGCCTCGGCCTCGCCGATGATCCTCGGTTCCTGGTTCATGGAGGTTCCGGACGCGCTGGACGGCCAGGACGCCGCCCATCTGGGCGACGTGACCGCCGGCTCCAACAAGGCCGGCCAATTCACGCCCTATTGGGTGAACGACGGCGGGCAGTTGAAGCTCGAGCCGCTCGATACCGGCAACGACTACGAGCAGCCCTTCTACCAGACCACCTTCCAGAGCCGGAAGGCGGCCATTGTCGAGCCCTATCCCTACGAGGTCGGCGGCAAGACGATCTCGATGACCTCGGTGACGTTCCCGGTGATCTCGGGCGGCAAGCTGATCGGCGTCGCCGGCATCGACCTTGCCCTGGACGACATTTCCGGCCGGCTGGGCGCCATGCGTCCCTTCGGCGACGGCCACGTCATGCTGGTTTCGCCGGCGGCCAACTGGGTTTCGCATCCCGACGCCAAGCTTCGCATGAAGCCCTATGGCGACGCCGGCCTGCCCGAACTGAAGGGCGCCATGACCGGGGGCAAGGCTGCGCTGCTGAGCGGCCTCGACCTGCCTGGCGGCAAGGTGGAGCGGCTGGTGACGCCCGCGCCGCTGCCTGGGCTTAACTCGACCTGGGCCGTGGTCATGGATGTGCCGACCAAGCACATCACCGGACCTGCCCGCCAACTGGCGATCTGGCTAGCCGTGGGCGGGTTGGTGATCCTGGCCCTCGTGCTGGGCGCGCTGTTCGTCGCCGTCGCCAAGCTGGTGCGCCAGCCCCTGGCCGGCATCACCGCGGCGGTGGGCGAGCTTTCCGCTGGCCGCTACGACAAGCCTGTTGGCGGTGCGGCGAAACAGGACGAGGTGGGCGAGATCGCCCGCGCCCTTGAGGGCTTCCGTCACGGCCTGGCCGAGAACCGCGCCCTGCGCGCAGGCCAGGAGGCCGCCAACGCCCAGGCCGAGGCTGAACGCCGCCGCGCCGAGGCCGAGCGCGCCGCCGTCGCCGAGCAGCAGAACATCGTCGTAACCGCCCTGGCCGGCGCCCTGGAGCGCTTGGCCGGGGGCGACCTGACCGCGCGCGTCGAGGCGAAGGTCGCGCCGGAATACGAGTCCCTGAAGCACGACTTCAACGTCGCCATGAGCCAGCTCCAGAACACCATGGGCGTGGTGGTCGGGGTGGCGTCGAGCATGCGCTCAGGCGCCGGCGAGATCAGCAACGCCGCCGACGACCTGTCGCGCCGGACCGAGCAGCAGGCCGCGAGCCTGGAGGAGACCGCCGCGGCCCTCGACCAGATCACCGCCACGGTGCGCAAGACCGCCGAGGGGGCCGGCCATGCCCAGGGGGTCGTCCAGACCGCCAGGTCGAACGCCGCCGAAAGCGCCGACGTGGTGCAGCGGGCGACTGCGGCCATGGGTCAGATCGAGGCTTCGTCCAAGCAGATCGGCCAGATCATCGGGGTGATCGATGAGATCGCCTTCCAGACCAACCTGCTGGCCCTCAATGCAGGGGTTGAGGCGGCCCGCGCCGGCGACGCGGGCAAGGGATTCGCGGTGGTGGCTTCCGAGGTCCGGGCTCTGGCCCAACGCTCGGCCGAGGCGGCCAAGGAGATCAAGGCGCTGATCAACGCCTCCTCGGCCCAGGTCGGGCAGGGGGTGGGGCTGGTCGCCGACACCGGCAAGGCTCTGCAACTGATCGTCTCGCAGGTGGCTGAGATCAACGGCATCGTCACCGAGATCGCGGCCAGCGCCCAGGAACAGGCGGTCGGCCTGCAGCAGGTCAACACCGCGGTCAATCAGATGGACCAGGTGACCCAGCAAAACGCCGCCATGGTCGAGGAGTCCACGGCCGCCAGTCACGCCTTGGCCGGGGAGGCGAGCGAACTGGCGCGCCTGATCGGCCAGTTCAAGACCGGCGAGCAGGGGCAGGGCGCACCGCCGATCGCCGAGCAACCTATGCGGCCTGCTCCTCGCCTGGCCGCGGCCGGCGGCGCGCGTGTCGCCGACGAGGGCTGGGAAGAGTTCTGATCAGGCGCCTGGACGGGGCCCCAGCGCGGCGTCCGCCGCGGCCTCGTCCAGGCCCTCGATTTCCAGAACCTTCAGGCGGGAGGTCTCGCCCGAGACGATCCGGATCGCGGACTTCGGCCGCTTGAGCTGCTTGGACAGCAAGGCGATGACGGCGGCGTTGGCCGCCCCCTCGGTCGGCGCGACCGAGACGCGGACCTTCAGGTGCGGCCGACCCTCGGCGTCGCTCGCCCAGCCGTCGATGGCGTCACGGCCGCCCTTGGGCGTAACCCGGACGGCGAGGCGCACGGCGGCCTCAGTAGAAGAGGTTCAGCAGGCCGACCTGAGCCGCCGGCAGCAGGTAGCGCTGCAGGCCCGAGATCACCAGAATCGCCAGCACCGGGCTGATGTCGACCCCGCCCAGGCTGGGAATGATCTTTTGGAACGGCGCCAGCACCGGCCGGGTGACTGCGTCGAGGAAGCGTGCGACGCCGTAGACGAAGCGGTTGCGCAGGTTGATGACGTCGAACGCCACCAGCCAGGAGAGGATCGCGTTGGCGATCAGCGCGAAGACCAGCAGGCCGAGCAAGGCGTCGAGGATGAAGAAGACGAAGCCGATCAGGGAGGCCATCAAAAGATCCGTGGTGGAGTGAAGGCCCTGTATCGACTGGCGCGACGCCGCATGCAAGCCGCGACCCCGAAACGACGCTTGACAGACCCACCCCGCGCCTCCTAAGTCCGCGCCTCCTGGGGCCGTAGCTCAGTTGGTAGAGCGCCTCGTTCGCAATGAGGAGGTCAGGGGTTCGACTCCCCTCGGCTCCACCAGGAATCCCCTCACAGCGCCCGTCTGCCCACCGCGATTCTCGTCGAACGCGGTTTTGCTGCGCGCGCGAGTGCGGTTAAGGTGACGCCGGGTTCATTTTTGCTCGGAGCTGTTTCGTGTTTCTCCTCACGCTCACCGCGGCCTTGGCGCTGCATGCGTCTTCGACCCCGGCCGCGGCTGCGGCCGAGCCGGCGCCCGCCGAGCCGATCAAGACGTCGGCTACGGCCGAGCGGCAGATCTGCAAGACCGAGGCGCTGATCGGCAGCCGCGTGCCCAAGCGGGTCTGCGCGACCAAGAGGGAGTGGGAGGCGCGCCGCAGGGAAGACAAGGAAGCCCTCGACTCCATGCAACGCGCGTCCAAGCCGCACGCCTTCCAGTAGGCGCCGACCGCTAGATCCGCGTGCCCGGGGCGTCCTCGGTGAGGACGCCGTCGAAGTGTTCCTCGACGACGTCGGCCTTGGTCTTGGCGACCACGCCGTCGCGATGTTCTGGCGGGCCGTAGAGGGTGTAGAGCCGCAAGGGCTTGTCGCCGGTGTTGACGACGTTGTGCCGGGCGCCGGCCGGGACGATGATCCCGAAGTCGGCCTTCACCTTGGTCCGCTCGCCGTCGATCCAGACCTCGCCCTTGCCCTTCTCGATGCGGAAGAACTGGTCGTGGGTGTCGTGGACCTCCTCGCCGATCTCCTCGCCGGGGGCCAGGCACATGAGGACGAGCTGCAGGTGTTTGCCGGTGTAGAGCACCCGGCGGAAGTCCTTGTTGCTCTCCGTCAGCTCCTCGATGTCGTCGACAAAGCCCTTCATCGCGCGTCCCTTTCCTGGTGCTGCCTGCGTCCAGCCTGGGCCGGCGGAACGATGGAGGCCTTGACGCAAGTCAAGTTTGTTCCGCCGTCGCAGCCTGACGGCCAAGCCTGCCGATCGTAACGGGAAGCCTCAGGAACACGTTCCCTGCGGGGCTGGCCGGCGGCAATGCGCCTGCGCGGATGTTCACCTGCAGCGAGGGCAAGATCAGGGTCGGGGCCGCCAAGATTGCGTCCCGCTGCCCTCGCATGGCCACGAACTCGGCCTCGCCGACGCCGTCGTGGACATGGACGTTGGCGGCCCGTTGCCTGGCCACCGTCGTCTCCCAGGCGAAATCGCTGCGGCCAGCTGGCAGATAGTCGTGCCCGACGAAGACTCGCGTCTCGGCCGGCAGGGCCATGATCTTTCGGATCGAACGATAGAGAGTGGCCGTGTCTCCACCCGGGAAGTCGGCCCGGGCCGTGCCGTAGTCGGGCATGAACAGGGTGTCCCCGACGAAGGCGGCGTCGCCGATGAGGTAGGTCACGCAGGCAGGGGTGTGGCCGGGAGTGTGCAGCGCCCGGATGGTCAGTTCGCCCAGGGGCAGTTCGTCCCCCTCCGCGATCAGCCGGTCGAAGGCGCGGCCCTGGGCGTCGGCGTCGTCAGCCTCGAACACGGGGATGAAGGTCTTCTGCACCTGGGTGATCTGCGCGCCAATGACCACCGCTGCGCCGGTTTCGCGGCGGATGTAGTCGGCTGCCGAGAGGTGGTCGGCGTGGGCGTGGGTCTCCAGGACATAGGCCAGGGTCAAGTCCTGGTCGCGCACGGCGGCGAGGACCGCGTCGGCCGTCGCGGTCGAGAGCCGGGCGGCCTTGGGTTCGAAGTCCAGGACCGGGTCCACCACGGCGGCGGTCTTCGTCGCCGGATCGATCACGAGGTGGGTCGCGGTCGAGGTGGCCTTGTCGAAAAATGTCTGTACGTCTGGGGTCATGGTGAGGAGCCTTCGATGGTGTCGGCCCTTCATATAAGAATTTGCTAAATTAGAAACAACGCATATATATCGGCCATGTTCGATCTCGCGAACTTCGACATCAGCCTCTTCGAGGCCCGCGCCGGGCAAGCGGCCAAGCTGCTGCGCGCGCTGGGCAACGAGCGGCGGTTGATGATCCTTTGCCAACTGACGGAGGGCGAGCGCTCGGTCGGGGATATCCAGTCCCTGGTGGGGCTATCCCAGTCGGCGCTTTCGCAGCACTTGGCGGTGCTGCGCGAGGAGGGCGTCGTGGCGACCCGCCGCGAAGGCCAGACCATCTGGTATCGGATCGACGACCCCGCCGCGATGAAGGTGGTGGCGACGCTCGCGGAGATCTTCTGTCCTCCAGACATGAAGAAGGCCGATGCAACTCACCGCACTGAAGCCGACGGACGTCGCTGACCTGCTGATCAAGGGCCAGGCGGCGCTGTTCGACATCCGAGACCCCGACGAGTTCGCTCGCCGCCATGCGAAGGGGGCGCGCCTGCGGCCGCTCTCGACGCTGAAGGCCGAGGCGCTGCCGCTAGCGGCAGGTCAGAAGGCGATCTTCACCTGCCGATCGGGCATGCGCACCGCCGCGAACTGCGAGCGTCTGGCCGGAGCGGTGACGGGCGAGGCCTTCGTGCTGGAAGGCGGGCTCGACGCCTGGGCCGCGGCGGGGTTGCCGCTGGTCGAGGATCGCCGGGCGCCGCTGGAGCTCATGCGGCAGGTGCAGATCGCCGCCGGTTCGCTGGTGCTGGCGGGCGTGGCGCTGGGCTTCCTGGTCCATCCGGGCTTCTTCGGCCTTTCGGCCTTCGTCGGCGCCGGGCTTACCTTCGCGGGCGCGACCGGCTTCTGCGGGATGGCCCGGCTTCTGGCGGTCATGCCATGGAACCGGCGCGCGCGGGGCTGACCCGCTACGGATCCGATCATCGCAGGGCTAGGACGTCGCGCGCTGAAGCGGCGGCGCGAACGAGGGTGAGACGTTTGGAAAGCGCAGGCCGGTCTCGCCGACCGCGTGCTTGAGGTTGAGCTTGGGAAACAGCAGCTCGGCCACGCGGTAGGCTTCCTCCAGGTGCGGATAGCCAGAGCCGATCACCGTATCGATGCCGATCTGGGCGTACTCTTCCAGGCGCTGGGCGATGGTCTCCGGGTCGCCCACAAGGGCGGTGCCGGCGCCGGTGCGCACCAGCCCGATGCCGGCCCAGAGGTTGGGGCTGACCTCGAGATTGGCGCGGCTACCGTTGTGCAGGGCGCTCATGCGCGCCTGGCCCACGGAGTCCGAGCCCTTGGACATGGCCCTCTGGAAGGCGGCGATGGCGTCGTCGGTGACGTAACGGATCAGCTCGTTGGCGGCGTCCCAGGCCTGGCCCTCGGTCTCGCGGACGATGAAGTGAAGACGGATGCCGAAGCGGATCTTGCGGCCGCGCTTGGCGGCGCGCTCGCGCACGTCGTCGATCACTTCCTTCAGCTGGGCCGGCGGTTCGCCCCAGGCGAGATAGACATCCACGTGCTCTGCGGCGATGTCGCGGGCGATGTCGGAGGACCCGCCGAACCAGATCGGGGCGTGCGGTTCCTGGACGAAGGGGAACAGCAACTGGCCCTTGTCGATGGAGAGATACTTGCCCTGGTGGCTCACGCGCTCGCCGCTGGCCAGCCTGCGCCAGATGTTCAGGAACTCCTCGGTCTGCACGTAGCGCTCGTGGTGGTCGAGGAAGAGGCCGTCGGCGGCCAGGGCCTGGGGGCTGCCGCCGGTGACGATGTTCATCAGCGCACGGCCGCCGGTCAGGCGGTCCAGGGCCGCGGCCTGGCGGATCGCTTCGGCCGGCGCGGTCAGGCCTGGCCGCGAGGCGACCAGGAAGCGAAGGCGCTCGGTGAAGGGCGCGATCGAGGCCGCCGTGATCCAGGCGTCGGCGCAGTGGGCCCCGGTCGGCAGGAGCACCCCGTAATAGCCCAGCCGGTCGGCGGCCAGAGCGATCTCGCGCAGATAGGCGGGTGAAGGCGCGCGGTCGGTTTCCGGATGGCTGAGGTGCGTGTTGTCCCCGGCGGAGGGGATGAACCAGAGGAAATCGAGCGGGGACTTGGACATGGGAAGCTCCTTCCGCACCACTCCTAGTGAATCCATAGGAGTGATTGCACTAGAAGAAAACCTGAGGTCGATCACAGGTTTGTCGACATTAGCGGGCTGGGAAGCCGCGCCAGAAAAACTGAAGCGACTAAAAGCCTATTTAGTCCATAGGAATAATGGTGACGTTTTCCTCCCCTTAAGCGTCGCTCGAACCGAGGCGCCGCGTGGGCCGGCCGGATGGCCCACGCGGCGAACCTTACAAGGCGCCCTGGCGCCCAAGACGGCGCCGAACGGCGTCACCGACATCACCAATCTAGAGGCAGGAGGCGTCTGTGCGCCTTCGGGGATAGCTGTGGCTGAATTGAGCTTGAAATCGAAACTGATCCTGTCGGCCGCAACGGTCGCCATTCTGGCGGCGGCGCCGCCGGCTTTCGCCGAGGACGCCGGCGACGCCTCTGTGGAAGAGGTGGTCGTCACCGTCCGCCGTCGCGCCGAGAAGCTGCAGGACGTGCCGATCACCGTCTCGGCCGTGACCGGTCAGACCCTGGCCACCGAGCGCCTCGACCGGGTTTCTGACTACGCGGCCAAGATCGCCAATTTCAACGCGCTGCAGCAGAACACCCGGGTCTCGACCCTGACCATCCGCGGCCTGGGCGGCAACGCCAATAGCGACGGGTCGGAGGCCGGCGTCGGCCTGATCGTCGACAATGTCTTCTTCACCCATCCCGGCTTCTCGTGGCTGGACTTCGTCGACCTGGAGAGCATCGAGCTCGCCCGTGGGCCGCAGGGGACCCTGCTGGGCAAGAACACCACCCTGGGCGCGCTGGTGGTGACGACACGCAAGCCGTCCTTCACGCCCGAGGCCGAGGTCACCGGCACAGTGGCCAACAATGAGCGCTACCAGCTGCGGGCCAATGTTTCCGGGCCGATCTATGGCGACAAGCTCGCCGGCCGCCTGACCTTTTATCGCGATCTCGGCGGCGCCTATGTGCGCAACGCCTATGATGGGCAGGAGTATCTGGGCAACGACCGTTGGGCGATCCGCGGCCAACTGCTCTTCGAGAACGGCGACTTCAGCAATCGCCTGATCGCCGAGCACTACGAGACCAAGGAATACAACAACTTCTATCCGCCGGCCGGCGATGCGACGACCTTTGTGAACGGCACGCCGCGTAACGGCTGGGAGCGCAAGCTGCGCACCGCCTTCGGCTATACGCCCAGCTACGACATCTTCGGCGCCGCCAATCTGGACAGCCAGGAGAAGATCATCTCGCGCACTGACGGGATCTCCAACCAGTTCGACTGGCGGCTGGGCGGTCATACCCTGACTTCGGTGACGGCTTGGCGGCGGCTCTACTTCCGCCCCACCAACGACAGCGACCTGACGCCTTTCGCCATCTTCCGCGCCGGCTATGACGTCGACGTGGACCAGTATTCCCAGGAGCTGCGGCTCTCCTCGCCCACCGACGGGAAGTTCGACTATCAGGTCGGCCTCTACCTGCTGAAGCAGGACGTCACCAGCAACTACCGCACGACCTTCTTCCAGGACGCCAGCGCCTTCCTGCTGGCGCCTGCCATTCCGGGCCTGGTCCTCAATGGCGTGGAGACCGACCAACTCGGCAAGGCGGAGACCAAGAGCGCAGCGGTGTTCGGGCAAGGGACCTACCGGTTCAACGACCGTGCAAGCCTGACCGCCGGCCTGCGCTACACCTACGAAGAGCGGAAGGCCTCGAACGAGGCCTACTATTTCGGCGGCGTTCCGCTCACCGGCCCCCTGGCGGCCTACGCACCCTACCGCGCCGCGGTGACCGGCGCGGCCTTCCTGGTCGAGGGCGAGAAGGACAGCGGCTCCCTCTCCTGGCTGATCAATCCATCCTACCGGCTCACCGACGACATCCTGGCCTATGCCAGCGTCAGCTATGGCGAGAAGTCCGGCGCGGCCAACCTGGGCGCGCGGCCGGGCGATCCGGTCATCGTCCAGCCCGAGAAGTCCACCGACTACGAGATCGGCCTGAAGACCACCTGGCTTGGCGGCCGGGCGATCCTCAACGGCAATTTCTACTGGAACGACATCACCGACTATCAGGCGACCCTGACCACCGCCTCGGGTACGACCGCGCGTTCCTATCTCGCCAATGTCGGCAAGGTGCGCCTGCGCGGGGTGGAGCTGGAGGGCCAGGCCCAGGTCACCGAGGGCCTGCGCGTCTCGGCCAGCGCCGCCTACAGCGACGCCCGCTACGTCTCCTATCGCAACGCGCCGCCGCCTGTGGAACTGGCCTATCCGGGCGCCCCGGCCTTCGTGGACCTGTCGGGGACGCGCGTGCCCTTCGCGCCGCGCTTCACCGGCCAGGTGAGCGTCAACTACGAGCAGCCGCTGACCAGCGAGGTGACGCTCTTCACCTACGCCAACCAGACCTGGCGCAGCGACACCTTCCAGCAGGCGCTGTCGGAGTATGGCCGCCAGGACGCCTTCGGCCTGACCCACGCCGGCCTGGGCGTGAAGGCGGTCGACGGCCGGTGGTCGGCCAATGTCTGGGCGCGGAACCTGTTCGACAAGCGCTATGCGGCGGCCTTCGGGAACGCCTCGGCCAACACCCCCTACATCGCCATCCTCGGTGAGCCGCGCACCTTCGGCTTCACCCTGACCGGCCGCTACTGACCAAGGAGGTCCTTCAGATGAGCACAAACCTCGACATTCGCCCGATTGCGGGCCGCCTCGGCGCCGAGATCGCCGGGGTCACGCTGTCGGCTGATCTTCCCGAGTCCACGGTCGCGGCGATCGAAGACGCCCTGCACCGCTACAAGGTGATCTTCTTCCGTGATCAGACTCACCTGGACGACGCCTCTCAGGAGGCGTTCGCCGCCCGCTTGGGCGAGCCGGTGGCGCACCCGACCGTGCCGGTGGCCAAGGGCAGCTCCTATCTGCTGGAGCTGGATTCTCATCGGGGCGGCCGCGCCAATGCGTGGCACACGGACGTGACCTTCGTGCCGGCCTA
>JAEXKM010000222.1 GCA_023445705.1 Pseudomonadota bacterium | reverse complement strand
GGCCGGCGCGGGCGTCGGTTCCGGCGCGGGGGCCGGCTTCGGGCGCGAGGCGCAGGCTGTCACCGAAACGGCGGCGGCCGCGACGAGCGCGAGTCGAAGGGCGTGCTTGGTACTGAAGCTCTGCACGTGGCTTCTCCTATTTATAAGTTACGACGACGGCGGGTCCCCACAGCCTGTTTCTCGTTCTATCCGGGTTTTGCGACGTCGGACATTTGAAAAGGCTGCAAAAGCGGGAAAATTACACCTAATAAGACTTTAATTCAGCAACGGGGACCAGGCGGGGTCCGTTCCCGAACCAGGATACGGCGCAGGCCGCAGAATCCGGCCCGTGACGTCCACAGTCCACAAACGCGGTCCAGCTCCAGGCGTTTCACGGCTGAACATCAGAACTCTGCCATTGGGCGCCCAGGTGGGGCCTTCATCGAGGTAGCTGCTGGTCAGGATACGCTCGTCGGAGCCGTCCGGACGCATGATGCCGATGTGGAATTCGCCGCCGCTTTGCTTGGTGAAAGCGATGTATTCGCCGGTCGGACTCCAGACCGGCGTAGTGTAGCGGCCCTCTCCGAAGGAGATGCGTCGTCCGCCGCTGCCGTCGGCGCCCATGACATAGATCTGCGCCGTGCCGCCGCGGTCGGAGTTGTAGACGATCTTCGACCCGTCCGGAGAGAACGAGGGCGAGGTTTCGATCGACGGCTCGGTGGTCAGGCGGTTGGACGTGCGGCTGCGCAGGTCCATGACGTAGATGTCGCTGTTGCCGGCGCGCTCCACCGAGAAGGCCACGCGGCCCCCGTCGGGAGAGAAGCGCGGTGCGAACACCATGCCTGGGAAGTTGCCCAGGGTCTCGCGGCGGCCGGTCTCCAGGTTGAACAGGTAGATCGACGAGCCGTCGGGCCGCAGGGCCATGTAGGTGATCTCCTGGCTGGTCGAGGAGAATCTGGGCGTCATGACGATGTAGGAGCCGTCGGTGAGGTAGCTCGGATTGGCGCCGTCCTGGTCCATGATGGCCAGCTGCTTGCGCCGGTTCAGCTTGCCGCCGCTTTCCGAGACGAACACCACGCGGGTGTCGAAATAGCCCTTCTCGCCGGTCAGCCGCTCATAGACGGCGTCGGAGATCTTGTGGGCCACCCGGCGCCAGTTGTCCGGCGTCGAGGTGAACTGCAGGCCCAGAAGCTGCTGCTCGGAAAAGACGTCCCACAGGCGGAAGTTCACCGTCAGCCGGCCGCCCTCGACCGTCACCTGGCCGTTGACCAGGGCCTGGGCGTTGATCGACTTCCAGTCGGGGAAGCGCGGCTGGACGTTCACGTCCATGCTCTGCTCGATATAGGCGCTCTGCGGGATCGGCGCGAACAGGCCCGACCGCTCCAGATTGCCGGTGATCACCTGGGCGATCTCGGCGCCCTGCTGGCCGCCGAACGCCGGGATGGCGATCGGCAGCGGCTTCACCTCGCCGCGGTTGATGTCGACTTCGACCTGGGCGTGGGCGGCGGGCGCCAGGGCGGTGGTCGACAGGAGCGTCGCCACAATGGCCAGGGCCAGTGTCTTCAGGCGCATGGGACGGGGCTCCTTCTTACGAACAGGCGTCGCGGGTGTTGAAATTCAGGGTGATGCGGTCGCCGTAGAAGCTCCGCGGCACGTTGGGGAAGGGCGCGGCGGCGTAGACCGCCCGGATCGCCCGCTCGGCGGCGGCCCGGACCACCGGGTCGGCCGAGCGCTCGGCCCCGCCGGCAGTGACCTCGCCCGTCACCTGGCCGCCGGAACCGAGGGTCAGATAGACCTTCAGCCGGACATCGCGTCCGCCCTCGACATTGCAGTTCGGGTTCCAGCGCCGCTCGATCTCTTCGCTCATGCCGGAAATCGCCGAGGCCGCCGTCCCGGTGCCCAGGTCCGGCCGCGCCTGGCGGGCGGTCTCGGGCCGGGCCGGGCCCTTGGCGGCCGATGAGCGTTGGCCCCCCGAGCTCTTGGCCACGCTGGCGGCCAGGGCGTCGAGGTCCAGTCCCCTTTCGGCAGCCTTCGGCGCGGGCTTGGCGGGCGCGGCCGGCGCCGGCTTGGCCGGAGCGGGCTTGGGGGTCGGGGCCGGCGTCGGCGCAGGCTTGGTCGGCGCAGGTTTCGGCGTCGGCGGCGTCGGGGTCGGCTTAGGTTGCGGGGTTGGCTGCGGCGCGGGCTTGGGCGCCGGTTGCGGCGGCGTGGGGACCGGTGCTGGCTCGGGCGCCGCCGGCGGCGTAGGCGCGTCGGGAACCGGCGCCTCGGTCTGGGCCGGCAGTTCCTCGGGACCTTCGATCGCCGGGGCCAGGTTGGTCGAGGGCGCGTTGGCGACGATGTTGATCGGCACGGCGCTGCCCACGGGCAACTGCTTGGCCCACGGCCATCCGATCAACGCGGCCGCGAAGACCCCCACGTGCAGCAGGGCGGACGCGACCATCGCCCCGGAAAATTCGGACCGTTCACGGGCCATCGGCGCCTCAGCGCTGCTCGCCGCCCGACGAAGGTCCGCCGGTGTCGGTGATCAGGTTGATGCTGGTGAAGCCCGAGGTCGACAGCGCCGCCATCACCTGCGCGACGATGGCGTAGGAGGCGCGGCCGTCGGCGCGGACATAGATCGGCTTGGCCTGGTCGTCGCCGGCCATGGCCCGCAGGCGCGGCGCCAGGCTGGAGAACGGAACTGCGTCCTCCTGGATGAACACCGAGCCGTCCTGGCGGATCGAGACCGTCAGGGGCTCCTTGGGGTCCTCCATGGCGCCGGCCTCGGTCTTCGGCAGTTCGACCTCGACGCCGCTGGTCAGCAGCGGGGCCGAGACCATGAAGATGATCAGCAGCACCA
>JAEXKM010000080.1 GCA_023445705.1 Pseudomonadota bacterium | reverse complement strand
AGCGGCTGCGCGCGGCGCTGGACCTACTGCCCGAAGGGATCGTCTTCCTGGACGCCGAGGGCCGCTACGTCCTGTGGAACCGCCGCTATGCGGAGATCTACCATCGCTCGGCCGACCTTTTCAGCGGCGAAGCGCGGCTGGCCGACACCCTGCGCATCGGGGTGGAGCGGGGGGACTATCCGGACGCCCTCGGCCGCGAGGACGCCTGGCTGGCCGAACGGCTGGAGAAGCTGCGCAACCCTTCCGGCGAGCGGCACGAGCAGCGGCTGGCCGACGGCCGCTGGCTGATGATCGAGGAGCGCCGGACGCCCGATGGCGGGGTGATCGGCCTGCGGGTCGACATCACCGAAATGAAGCGGCAGGCCGCGGCCCTGGAGGAGGCGTTGCACCGGGTCGAGGTCGTCAGCCGCGCCAAGACCGAGTTCGTGGCCGACATGAGTCATGAACTGCGAACGCCGCTGAATGGCGTGATGGGCCTGATCCAGGCGCTGGAGCGGAGCCGGCTGACCAAGGCCCAACGCGGCCTGGTCGAGGAGATCCTGGCCTCCACGCGACAATTGGACCGACTGGTGAGCGGACTGCTCGACTATGGCGACGCGGCGCTGGAGACGGACACCTCGCCCGCGCCCGCCATGCAGGAGGCGGCGACCCGTCCGTTGCGGGTCCTGGCCGCCGACGACAACGCGACGAACCGGCGGGTGATCGAGCTGATGCTGGGCGCGGCGGGCGCCGAGGTGGTCAGCGTCGAGAACGGGCGCGACGCCGTCACGGCCTGGCGCGAGAGCGCCTTCGACCTAGTGCTGATGGACCTGCGGATGCCGGTGATGGACGGCCTGTCGGCGATCCGCGAGATTCGCGCCGCCGAAGCGACCGGACAGCCGCGCGCGCCCATCATCGTGATCAGCGCCAATACGTCGCCCGAGGACCTCGCAGCCTCCACAAACGCAGGCGCGGACGGGCATCTGGGCAAGCCGATCCGGGCCGAGGCCCTGTTTGCGACCATCTCCGGAGTGATGGGCGGCCAGACCGCGCATTGACCCGCGGGTCGGTAGTCATTAGGTACGCGCCGGTTTGCCGAACAAGCGGACACGTTAAGAACGGGCGGGGTTCACCCTGGCCCGTCTTTTTGCGAGCATGCGACCTGAAGATGGAGACGCCGATGACCGTTGAACTGCTTCCTGGTGTCACGGGCGTGCTGGTTCTGGCGAACGGAACCGTCCTGCAGGGTATCGGCGTCGGCGCGACGGGCGATGCGGTCGGCGAGGTCTGCTTCAACACCGCGATGACCGGCTATCAGGAAATCCTGACCGACCCCTCGTACATGTCTCAGATCGTGGCCTTCACCTTCCCGCACATGGGCAATGTCGGCGTGAACGTTCAGGACATCGAGCAGATGTCCGGCTCGGCCGAGACCGCGGCGCGCGGCGCGATCTTCCGCGACACGCCCACGGCGCCGGCCAACTGGCGCGCGGACGGCGACCTCGACACCTGGATGAAACGCCGCGGCGTGGTCGGCCTGGCCGGCGTGGACACCCGCGCCCTCACCCGCTCGATCCGCGAGAACGGCATGCCGCACGGCGTCATCGCCCACTCGCCCGACGGCAAGTTCGACATTCCGGCCTTGCTCGAAAAAGCCAAGGCGTGGGCGGGCCTCGAAGGCCTGGATCTAGCCAAGGACGCTTCGTGCCTGCAGCCCTTCGTCTATGACGAGGGTCTCTGGAACTGGCCGGAAGGCTACGCCAAGCCGGCGCCGGAACCGAAGTACGAGGTCGTGGTCCTGGACTACGGCGTGAAGCGCAACATCCTGCGGGCCCTCACCTCGATCGGCGCGCGCGTGACCGTGGTGCCGGCCAAGACCTCCGCCGAGGAAGTCCTGGCCCGCAAGCCGGACGGCGTGCTGCTGTCCAACGGCCCCGGCGACCCGGCCGCCACGGGCGAATATGCGGTTCCGGAAATCCGCAAGCTGGTCGATTCCGGCACGCCGGTGTTCGGCATCTGCCTGGGTCACCAGATGATGGCCCTCGCGCTCGGCGCGAAGACCGTGAAGATGGACCAGGGCCACCACGGCGCGAACCACCCGGTCAAGGACGTGACCACCGGCAAGGTGGAGATCGTCTCGATGAACCACGGCTTCACGGTTGACCGCGACACCCTGCCCGAGCCGGTTGTCGAGACCCACGTGTCGCTGTTCGACGGGACCAACGCCGGGATCGCCCTAAAGGACCGTCCGGTGTTCTCGGTCCAGCATCACCCGGAAGCCTCGCCCGGCCCCACGGATTCGCTCTACCTGTTCGAGCGCTTCGCCGAGAACATGGACGCGGCGAAGAAGTAGGCACGCGCCGACTATCCACAGCGCCTTCAGCTGCCGCGGGCCCCGACCGCGCTCGGCCTTGGGCTTATGTCCACGAGCCACGACCAAACGCATTCACAGCCCCGCGGCGCGCTAAGGTCGCGGGTGGTGCGCAGCACGAGCTGTGATACAATATAACAATGCCACAGCCCGCCAACTCGCCCGCCTTCTTCAATCAGGAGATGGCGGACGCCTATGATCGTCGAAACAGCGCTCTCGCGCCGATCTCCGACAGCTTGCACTTTCTCATGCGGTTGGTTCTGGCCGATCGTCCTGCAGATGCGCGCGTGCTGTGCGTCGGGGTGGGGACCGGTGCGGAAATCCTGTCCTTGGCCAAGGCATATCCGGGATGGTCGTTCGTTGGGATAGACCCATCGGAAGAGATGCTGTCCGTTGCGCGGCGGCGCCTCGAACAGGCGGGCGTGCTAGACCGATGCGAACTGGTCCAGGGCTACGCCGAGGATGCCCCCGGCGGCGGATTTGACGCTGCTGTCAGCTTGCTGGTGGCGCACTTCATCAAACGCGAAGACCGAGGTCTGTTCTACGCGGCTATCCATGAACGCCTGAAGCCTGGGGGTCGCTTCGTCAGCGCCGAGATCAGCGGCGACCTCGACGCCCCGGAGTTTCCAGAGATGCTGGAGGACTGGAAACGGGTCCAGGCTCTAATGGGCGCGACTTCGGAGTCCCTGGCCAAGCTCGGCGGCATGATGCGCGATGTGCTGGCCGTCCTGACACCGGCAGAGACGGAAGCCATGTGGAAGGCGGGCGGCTTTCGGACGCCAGTCCCGTTCTTCCAGGCCTTCATGATCCGAGGCTGGCACGCGGTGAAAGATTAGGCGTCGCAGATCGCCGATCGCGATCGCCGATCGGGTTCAACGGCGTTCGCCGTCGGCAACGCCGGCCAAAGCTGCCACTGCGTTTGATTTTCTTGAGCTATTCGCCAACCACGGGAATGTAAACTCTTTCCCCAACAGGTTGTGTCCCATTGCTCCGCTCAATTGGCATGACTATTGCTGAGAGTTCGTAGAACGCGGCCGATCTGCCGCTTTTTGAACAACACTCGGCCACATTGTCCGAGAGAAGGAGTGGGGTGTGAAGAAGCTTATTGGCGCGGCCTGTGCGACCGCGGCCCTTTTTCTGTCGGCCTCGATTGCTAACGCGGCCACTGTCTATCAATCCACGTTCCAGGGCGCGACCTTCACGGTCACCCAGAACAGCGACACGAACGTCACTTTCAGCATCGCGGGCGTCAACGCGCTCACCGGTAATTGGGCGGGCGCGCCGTTCCTCGGCGCCTTCTCGTTCAAGGGCCTCGGCGCCAGCGACCTGACGGCCACCCTGGTCGGCACCTCGACCAGCATCAACGCGATCTCCGGCGGCCTGGCGGCCGGCGGCTGCAGCGGCAATGGCGCTGGTTTCGTCTGCTTCGACGCATCGCCGAACCTCGCCACCAATGTGAGCAACCTGACGTTCGACATCGTCGCGAACAGCGGCACGTTCAACTTCGCAAGCACCGGCCCGCACCTGAAGATCTTCTGGTCGAGCAATGGGACCGCGGACGGCAACAAGAACAAGATCGGCGACCTGTATTCGCAGGACATCCCCTTC
>JAEXKM010000066.1 GCA_023445705.1 Pseudomonadota bacterium | reverse complement strand
CGCCGGCTCCGGGTTCAGCTTGCGCTTGAAGAAATCCAGCGTCGTGACCGCCCGGTGCAGCCGGTGGGCCTGGGTCCAGCCGGCGCGGTGGCGCAGGCCCGGATAGGTCATCATCTCGAACGGGATGGCCTTGGCCTGCAGCACCGCCATGGCCTTCGTGGCATTGTCGAAGGTCACGTTGTCGTCGGCCATGCCGTGGATCAGCATCAGCGTATCGGGTTTCAGCTTGCCCAACCGCGCGGTGACTTCGGCCGCCGCATAGCCCGCCGCATTGTCCGCCGTCGTGCCCATGAACCGCTCGGTGTAGTGGGTGTCGTAGAGCGACCAGTCCACCACCGGCGCCCCGGCCACGCCTGCCGCATAGGGCGAGTTCTCCGCCGTCAGGGTCATGAGCGTCATGTAGCCGCCATTGGACCAGCCGGTGATGCCAATCCGGGCCGGGTCCACATAGGGCAGCGACTTCAGATAGTTCACGCCCGCCAACTGGTCCTCGACCTCCAGCACGCCTGTGCGCCGGTCGATCGCCGTTTTGAACGCCACCGAACGGTTCGGCGTCCCCCGATTGTCGATCGAGAACAGGATGAAGCCCGCCTCGAGGAACAGCTGGTCCTCCGGCTTCATCCAGACCTTGTCCACCAGCGCGCCGGCCGGGCCGCCATAGACCTGCACGATCACGGGATAGCGCTTGGCCGGGTCGAAGCCCGGCGGGGTCACCAGGGTCCACCAAAGGTCCTGGCCGTCGCTGGCCTTGATGGTCCCGAACTGCGGCTCGCGCAGCCGCGAGACATAGGGCCAATAGGGATGTCCCTCCGCCAGCCGGTTCTCCTCGATCCAGCGCACGCGCGAGCCATCGGCCTTGTAGAACGCCGTCTGCGGCGGGGTCTTGGGGTCTTGGTAGGTCGCTGCGAACGCCTTGCCCGAGGTCGCCACCGACGCCGTCCACCAGCCGCCGCCCGAGGTCAGCGCCTTGGGTTCGGCCGAGGCCTTATACGAGACTTCGTAGATGCGCCGCTCGACCGGCGCATCCTTGCTGGCGCCGAAGATCGCCACGCCCCTCGCCTCATCGACGCCGTCCAGCGCGTCCACCGGCCACTCGCCCGAGGTCACCTGGCGGATCAGCTTCCCATCGGCCTCGTAGAGATAGAGGTGCCGGTTTCCGGACCGCTCCGAGGACCACAGGAACGTGCCGTCCTTGAGCGGCTTGAAGTCGTCGGTCAGCTCGACCCAATGTGGCGACTCCTCGGTCAGGATCACCTTCGAGGCGCCTGTCGCCGGATCCACCGCCAGCAGGTCGAGCCGGCGCTGGTCGCGGCGTTCGCGCTGCACGTACAGCGTCTTGCCGTCCTTGGCCCAGTTCACGCGGGCCAGATAGATGTCCTTCTCCGGCCCAAGGTCGACCTTGGTCCGCGCCCCGGTCGCGACGTCGGCGACATAGAGGTCGACCACCGCATTGGGACGGCCCACCCGGGGATAGCGCTGGCGGACGATCGCGGCGCCGGCGGCGTTGACGTCCAGCCGCTCGACCACGTCGACGCCGGTCTGGTCGACGAAGGTCAGGGCGATCCGGCTCTCGTCAGGCGACCACCAGTAGCCAGTGGAGCGGCTCATTTCCTCCTGGGCGATGAACTCGGCCGTCGCCCAGCTCTTCAGCTCCTCGCCGCCGGTCGTCAGGGCCCGTTCCGCCCCGCCCGCCGAAGGGATCACATAGAGGTTGTCGTCGCGCACGAAGGACACGAAGCCGCCCTTGGGCGACACCTTGGCGTCGATCTCGTCCGCCGCCGTGGCGGTCAATTGCGTGACCTTTCCGCCGGCCACGCGGTAGAGGAAGAGATCGCCCTCAACGGGGACCAGAATGAAGCGTCCCTGTTCATCCCAGGCGTAATCGACCACGCCGCGCGTCTGCACGCCCTGGCGTTCGCGCCGGCTCTTCTCGGCTTCGGAAAGTTCCTTTTCCTTCGGCGCTAGGCTGGCGGCGTCGATCAGCAGGCGCGGCGACCCGCCCTTCACGTCCGCGATCCAGAGGTCGGTCATCCGCTGGTCGGCGGCCTTGGCCCGAAGGAAGGTCACCGCCGAGCCGTCGGGCGAGACTTTCACGCCTCGGGCCAGCGGTCCGGAAAGATCGGGATCGGCGAACACCCGCTCGGGGGTCAGCTTCTCCGCATGCGCAACGCCAAAGGTCATGCAGGCCACCATCAGCCCTGTCGCCAGCTTCATCAAACGCCCCTGAGGTCCTGGTTGGCTAGGACCTGTAGTCCCCGTTGATCGCCACGTACTGTTTCGTGAGGTCGCAGGTCCACATGGTCGCCGAGGCGCGGCCGACGCCGACGTCCACCGCCACCTCAAGCTCCTGGTTCTTCATGTAGGCGCTCATCTTCGCCTCGTCGTAGGTCGGGGCGATCAGCCCATCCTGGGCGGCGACCAGCGGTCCGAACTTCACGCTCACCCGATCGCGATCGATCGGCTCGTCGGCGCGCCCCACGGCCATGACGATACGGCCCCAGTTGGCGTCCTCGCCTGCGAAGGCGGTCTTCACCAGGGGACTCTCGCAGATGGTCCGCGCGATCTTGCGGGCCGAGGCCGAGCTTTCGGCGCCGGTCACCGTCACCTTCACGAACTTGCTGGCGCCCTCGCCGTCACGCACCAGTTGCAGGGCGAGATCCAGCAGGACCGCCTCCAGCTTCTCGCGAAAGTCGGCCAGTCGGCGGTCCCCCGCCCGGCTGATATTCGGCGCGCCCGACTGGCCCGTGGCGAACAGTAGCAGGGTGTCGTTGGTCGAACGGTCGCCATCGACCGTCACCGCGTTGAAGGTGTTGCGGGTGTAAAGGCTGGCCAACGTCTGCAGGGCGGTCGGCGAGATCGACGCGTCGGTGACCACGAAGGCCAGCATCGTCGCCATGTCCGGCGCGATCATGCCCGAACCCTTGCAGATCCCCGCAATCCGCACCTTCTCCCCGTCGATGGTCGCCTCGGCGTAGGCGCCTTTGGGGAAGGTGTCTGTCGTCATGATCGCCTGGGCGGCGCCCGCCCAGCCGTCATCGGTCAACCGCGTCTCCACCTCGGGCAGGCGCTGGGCGATCTTGGTGTCGTCCAGCAGCACGCCGATCACGCCGGTGGAGGCCACCATCACGTCCCGCTGGCGGCAGTCGAAGCGCTTGGCCACCGCCGAGGCGACCCGGCGGACGGCGTCCGCGCCCGGCTTGCCGGTGAAGGAGTTGGCGCAGCCGGCGTTGACGACCAGGGCCCGCACGTCCGCCCCCTTGGTCATCTCCAGGTGCTTGCGGCACCAGTCGACCGGCGCCGAGCCGATGCCATGCCGGGTGAAGACGCCCGCGGCCGAAGTCCCGCGGGCGAAGCGCATGACCATCAGGTCTTCGCGGTCCTGCTTGTAGAAGCCGGCCCGACCGGTCGCGAGCTGCACGCCGGCGATCGGCGGCATCTTCGGAAACGGCACGGCCAGAGGCGAAACCGGCAGCGCGCTCTTGGCGGGCTTGGCCGCCGTCGCCGCCGGCGCGGCCTTCTTCGGCTGCGGCTCGGTCTTCTTGGTGGCGCGCTTGATGGCGGTCGTCAGCGGGTCGAGGGCGCGTTCCAGCACCTCCACCGGCTTGACGGCGGCTTCCAGCGCCTTGCCGGCGGTGGATTTCTTCGGGGCGGCGGGCGCGGTCTTCGGCTCGGAAGGTTTGCGGCTCATGGCGTAGCGGCCTTGGCTGGAGCAGGGGCGACCGCAGCGGCGGCCTTGGCGGGCGGAGGGGCGTCGGCCGGTTCCTTCGGCTGTCCCGGAACATCCTGGGACTGACCGATCAAGGTTTCGACCTTTGCCTTGCTTCGGAGCTTCTCGAGCAGGTCTCGCACCTGGTCATAGGTAAGGAAACGCACGATCTGCGGCCGCGCGGCCTCGAAGGTGATGGGTTGCTCCAACCGCTTGTCCTCGACCTTCAGGATCGCCCAACCGCCGTCGACGGCGAACGGGCCGACGATGTCGCCGACCTTGGCCGTCTTTAGGTTGTTCGTATAGGCGTCCGGCATGACGTCGGCCGTGAAATAGCCGAGGTCCCCGCCGTTGAACCGGGTCGCGGTGTCGGTCGAGCGCTCCATGGCCAGGGCCTCGAAGGAGGCGCCGGTGGCCAGCAGCTTCTGCACAGCCTGGGCCTCGGCCTCGGTGGCGACCACGATCTGGCGTGCGCGGACCTCTTCGGACTGCTTGGCCAGCTTGAGCTGCTCCTGGTAGAGCGCGCGGATCGCGTTGTCGTTGACGGCGTCGGAGACGACGCTTTCCACCAGCATGTCGCCAAGGATGCGCTCGCGCGCCGCGGCCAACCGCTTCTGGGCGGCCGGATCCTTGTCGAGTTTGCGCTTGGCCGCTTCGGCCGCCAACAGCTTCTGGTCCACCACCTCGTCCAGCACGCGGCGGAACAGGTCGGAGGACACGTCGAGCGGCTCGCCCTCGCCGATCAGGCCCTGGGCCACCGCCTCGCGTTTGACGTCGGAAGCCCAGACGGTCTTGCCGTCGACCTTGGCCACGGCGGTGTCCCCGGGCGCCGGCGCGCCTTCGCTCGCGCCGCGGTCGCCGCAGGCCGCCAGCGTCACCGCAGCCATGCTGATGACCGCCAATAACGCTAAGGCGTTGGGGACGCGACGTAAGATTGAGTTCGTCATCGACGACGCACCTCGAATGCGAAAAGCGCCCACCGGCGTTCGACCGTCCCTAGCCAACTCGGCGCGGGGATGCAAAGGTCGCGCCCGCTCAAACGCCGCGGGGGACGGATAACCGCCATGGCGCTCTCATTTTTTGGAGGAATCATTTCATGACGCGTGAAGCCGTAATCGTCTCCTACGCTCGGACGGGCCTGGCAAAATCGCAACGTGGCGGGTTCAACATGACCCCGACCGTGACCATGGCCGCTCACGCGATCAAGCACGCTGTGGACCGCGCAGGAATCGACAAGGCCAGCGTTGAGGACGTGATCCTCGGCAACGTCGGCCACGGCTCCGGCAACCTGGGCCGTCAGGCTTCGCTGCTGGCCGGCCTGCCGATCACCACCTCCGGCGTGACCGTGAACCGCTTCTGCTCCTCGGGTCTGCAGACGATCGCCACCGCCGCCAACTACATCCGCAACGACGGCGCTGAAGTCGCGGTCGGCGCGGGCGTCGAATCCCTGTCCTTCCCGGGCGGCGGCTCGGGCGGCAGCGACAACATCGACAAGAACCTGATCGCTCAATACCCGGCGATCTTCATGCCGATGATCGACACCGCCGACATCGTGGCCGAGCGCTACAAGGTCAGCCGCGAAGCCCAGGACGAGTACAGCCTGGAATCGCAGCGCCGCATGGCCGCCGCTCAGCAAGCCGGCAAGTTCAAGGACGAAATCGTCCCGATGGCGACCAAGATGAAGGTCGTGAACAAGGAAACCAAGGAAGAGAGCATCGTCGACTACACGGTCGATCGCGACGAGTGCAATCGTCCGGAAACCACCCTTGAAGGCCTGCAGAAGCTCCAGCCGGTCCGCGGCGAGGGCAAGTTCATCACCGCCGGCAACGCCAGCCAGCTCTCCGACGGCGCCGCCGCCGTGGTGCTGATGGAAGCCAAGGCCGCCGCCAAGGCCGGCATCGAGCCGCTCGGCGCGTTCCGTGGCTGGGCCGTCGCCGGCTGCGCTCCTGACGAAATGGGCATCGGTCCGGTCTTCGCCGTTCCGCGCCTGCTGGAGCGTCATGGCCTGAAGATCGACGACATCGACATCTGGGAACTGAACGAAGCCTTCGCTTCGCAGTGCGTCTACTCGCGCGATCAGCTCGGCATCGATCCGGAAAAGTACAACGTCAACGGCGGCTCCATCGCCATCGGCCACCCCTACGGCATGACCGGCGCCCGCCTGACGGGCCACATCCTGCAAGAAGGCAAGCGCCGCGGCGCCAAGTGGGGCGTCGTCACCATGTGCATCGGCGGCGGCATGGGCGCTGCCGGGCTGATCGAAATCTACTAAGGTCTTCTGAGATTTGAGGCCTGACCCATCCTCCGCTCATCCCGGCGAAAGCCGGGACCCAAGCTGACCATCAGCCGAGCGGGGGATGGGTTTCTATACCTACATCCTGGCCAGCGGCCCGTACGGGACGCTGTATACCGGCAGCACCGACGACCTGCCGAAGCGGACCTTCGAACACAAAGAAAAGGTCCGGCGCGGTTTCACCGCAAAATACAATGTCACTCAGCTCGTCTGGTTCGAGGCTTTCGAAGGCCGCGAGGAAGCCTCTGGCGGGACCTGTATCCCGAGTTGAACAACCTCATTTCGTACGACTGAAAACCGGCTTGGGTCCCGGCTTCCGCCGGGATGAGCGAAGAGTGGGCGCCGCCTCACCATTTTGTTGAGACCGCCGCGCCGCGTTGACACTGGCATGGGCGCTGCTTAAGTCTCCCGCGCCCTGAAAAGAGCGGAATTTTCGGGCAGGCGAAGGGCTTACGAACGCCAGCGCCGGGCCCTTGCCGCAAATCCGGAACGGTTTCCCTTGAGCATCTTCCAACGCTTCTTCGGCTCTTCGAACGACCGCAAGGTCAAAGGCCTCAATGCGCGGATCGCCAAGATCAACGCGCTGGAGCCCAAGATGCAGGCGCTCTCGGACACCGAGCTCCGCGCCAAGACCCAGGAATTCAAGGACAGGCTGGCCGCCGGCGAGTCGCTCGACCAACTGCTCGAAGAGGCCTTCGCCGTGGTGCGCGAAGCCTCGCGCCGGGTCCTCGGCCAGCGTCACTTCGACGTACAGCTCATCGGTGGCATCGTCCTGCACAACGGCGGCATCGCCGAGATGCGGACCGGTGAAGGCAAGACCCTTGTCGCAACCGCGCCGACCTATCTGAACGCGCTGGCGGGCAAGGGCGTCCACGTCATCACCGTCAACGACTACCTGGCCCAGCTCCACGGGGACTGGATGGCCCAGGTCTACAGCTTCCTGGGGCTGAGCACCGGCGTCATCGTCCATGGCCTGAGCCAGGGCCAGCGCCAGGCGGCCTACCAGGCCGACATCACCTACGGCACCAACAACGAGTTCGGCTTCGACTATCTGCGCGACAACCTCGTCTACGACGCGTCCGACATGGTCCAGCGCGGCCACCACTTCGTGATCGTCGACGAAGTCGACTCCATCCTGATCGACGAAGCCCGCACCCCGCTGATCATCTCGGGCCCCACCGAGGACCGCAGCGAGCTCTACATGAC
>JAEXKM010000037.1 GCA_023445705.1 Pseudomonadota bacterium | reverse complement strand
CGGCTTCTTTCGTTCAGGCGTGAGCGCTCAGGCCTTCTGCGCCCAGAGCAGGTGCTCGATGTTGCCGTCGCCGCCGACGATCGGGCTGAGGGTCGTTTCGCGCACGAGCCAGCCGGACTGCTGCAGGAACGCGGCGACATCCTCCAGAGCCCTTGCGCGCGCGGCCTCGTCCTTGACCACGCCGCCCTTCCCGACCGCCTGGGGTCCGACCTCGAACTGCGGCTTTACCAGCGCGACAAGGCCAGCTCCCCGTGCAGCCAGGCCCAGCGCCTTCGGCAAGGCCTTCGCCAGGCCGATAAAGCTGACATCGGTGACGATTAGGTCGGGGGCCATCGGGATCAGGGCCGGCGTCAGGTCGCGCGCATCCACCCCCTCAAGCGACACCACGCGCGGATCGCCAGCCAGCTTGGGATGAAGCTGCCCGCGCCCGACATCCACCGCGTAGACGCGCGCCGCCCCGCGTTCGAGGCAGACCTCCGTGAAGCCGCCGGTGGATGCGCCCACGTCGAGGACCGTGCGGCCCTCGAGCAGAATGGGCCACAGGCCCAGAGCGTGGACCAGCTTGAGCGCGCCGCGGCCAACATAAGGGTGAGCGGCGACCGCCGAAATCTCGGCGGCCTCCTCGATCATGTCGGAGGGTTTGGAGACGCTCCGGCCGTCGGCGATGACGCCGCCGGCCTCGATCGCAGCCCGGGCGCGGGCGCGGCTGTCGAACAGGCCACGCTCGACCAGGACGACATCCGCGCGCTTCTTGCCCAAGGGCTTGCTCAGGTCGGGTTAGACCTGCTCCTCAACGAACAGCTTCTTCAGCTCGTTCTTGAGAATCTTGCCGTTCGGGTTGCGAGGCAAGGTCTCGTGCCAGAACCGCACCTTCACCGGCACCTTGAACGCGGCCAGATGCTCAGCGACATGCGCGCGCAGTTCGTCTTCCGTGGCCTCGGCGCCCGGCTTCAGGGTGACGACCGCGGCGGGTTCCTCACCCAGGGTCCGGTGCGGGATGCCGACGATGGCCGCGTCCATGACCGCGGGGTGGTCGTAGAGGACGTTCTCGATCTCGATGCAGTAGATGTTCTCACCGCCGCGGATCAACATGTCCTTGGCCCGGTCGATGATGTAGCAGAAGCCCTCATCGTCCAGGCGCGCCAGGTCGCCGGTGCGGACCCAGCCGTCGACGAAGGTCTGGGCGGTGGCCTCCGGCTTGTTCCAGTAACCCTTCACGACCTGCGGGCCGCGAGCCCAGAGTTCGCCCACCTGGTTGGCGGCCAGCACGGTCTTGCCGTCGGCGGGATCACGGATTTCGAGGTCGCTGACCGGCACGGCGGGGCCGCAGCTATCTGGGCGGTTGGCGTAGTCTTCCGCGCCGTGGGTGGTCACCGTGGCGCAGGTCTCGGTCATGCCCCAGCCATTGCCCGGGGCGGACTTCGGGAAGGTTTCCTTGATCTTGCGCACCAGTTCCGGGGCCGACGGGGCGCCGCCGTAGGAGACGGATTCCAGCGACGAGAGGTCGTAGTTCGCGCGGGCCGGATGCTCGATGAGCTGCCAGGCGATGGTCGGCACGCCGCCGGCCGACTGGATCTTTTCGCGCTCGATCAGCTCGAAGGCGCGGATCACGTCCCACTTGTACATCATGACCAGCTTGGCCCCGCCAAACAGGCTGGGGTTCAGCACGGCCATGCAGCCGGTCACGTGGAAGAACGGAATCGAGATCAGCGACGAGCGTTGCGGCGCGTCGGGATCGGGCTGCGGAGGCGCTTCGCCCCGGCGCAGGAAGGCGCGGGCGCCCGCGACGGCGCCGGCCATGATATTCGAGTTGACGGCGCGCTGGGTGGCCAGAGCGCCCTTCGGCTTTCCGGTCGTGCCCGAGGTGTAGAAGATCGTCGCGTCGTCGTCGGGCAGGATCTCGACGTCGGGCAGCGGCTGGTCAGGCAGGTTGATCCAATGATTGGCGCCGCCGAGCACGCTTTCCAGACGGGTGACCTGGGGATGGGCGATCTCTTCGTTCGAGCGGCTCACATAGGCGCGCACGAGATCGGGACAGTTGGGCAGGTGCTCGACCAGGCGCTCATAGCGCTCGGCGTCCATGATCACGACCTTGCTGCCGGAATCGGTCAGGCCGTATTCAAGCTCCGGCCCGGTCCACCAGGCGTTCAGCGGAGTGACGACCGCGCCGAGCGAGGCGGCGGCGTAGAACGCAACCACCCATTCGGGCAGGTTGCGCATGATGACTGCGACGCGATCGCCCTTCTTCACCCCGTCGGTAGCGAGTTGGGCGGCCAGGGCGGCCACGGCGCGATGGAACGCTTCGAAGGAGACGCGCTCGTCTTCGTAGACCAGGAAGATGCGTTCGCCGTGCGCACGGCTGGCTTCCACGATCGACCGAAGAGCCGGCGGAAGGTTCTTCCAGGTTCGGGTGGGAACGCCGCGGATATCGACCGTTTCCATCTCTGCCGGGGACCCGGGCGCAGTAATCAGCGCGTGGGCCTGCGCGATGGACATGGCAGGCCAGCCTTGGGGCAGCTCAGCCTCGGTCATGGGCTTTCTCCTAATGCTCGCGCGGGCTTTCACAGGCCCGCGTCATCGTAGGTGAACAAGCATAACCTAGCGTCAGAGGCAAACGTCCGTTTGACGCGGGCGTCACATCATGACGGCCCGCCGGGCCGCCATGACGAACTTTTGACTGTGAAGCTTCAGACGACCGCTTCGAGACGCGCCAGGGCCTGTTCCAGCTTGGCCTTGGCCGCTTCCGATTCGGCGAGGCGCTCGCGGTTTTCCTCGACCACCTCTTCCTTGGCGTTGGCGACGAAAGCCGGGTTGCCGAGCTTCTTGTTCACGTGGGCGATGTCGGACGCGTGTCCGGCGATCTCCTTGGCCAGGCGCGCGCGCTCGGCGGTCAGGTCGATGAACTCGGCCACCGGCAGGGCCAGGGTCGCGCCATTGACCACGAACGGGATCGCACCCTCCGGAGCATGGTCCTCGAAGCGGACCTCAGAGATACGAAGGGTCTGGGCGATCACCGCGGCGTTGGTCTGAAACACCGCGCGCTGCGAGTCGCTGGCCTCGATCACCAGCAGCGCCGGACGCGCCGAGTGCGGCACGTTGAGCTCGGCCTTGACCGAGCGGCCCTCGCTGACCGTCGCGACGATCAGGCCGATTTCGGCGTCGGCGGCGGCATCGACCAGATCCTCGCCGAGCTGCGGCCAGCGGGCGGTGATCAGCATGTCCTCGGTCCGCGCAGCGCCGAGGTCGGCGGTCTGCGCCCACAGCTCCTCGGTGAGGAACGGCATGACCGGGTGGAGCAGCTTGAGGATGACGTCGAGCGCCCAGGCGGCGGTCGCCTGCGTCTCGGCCTTGGCCGCCTCGTCGGCGCCGTTGAGGATCGGCTTGGCGAGTTCGACGTACCAGTCGCAGAAGGTGTTCCAGATGAACCGGTAGAGGCCGTTGGCCGCCCCGTCGAAGCCGCAGCCTTCGAGCGATTTGGTGACGGCCTGCACCGTCCGCGCGGTCTCTCCGACGATCCAGCGGTTGAGGACGTTCTGCACCTGGCTAGGGTCGAAGCCTTCGGCGCGGGCGCAGCCGTTGACCTGTGCAAAGCGCGCGGCGTTCCACAACTTGGTGCCGAAGTTGCGATATCCTTCAATGCGTTGTCGCGACAACTTGATGTCGCGCGCCTGCCCCGACATCGCCGTCAAGGTGAAGCGGAGGGCGTCGGCGCCATAGTCGTCGACCAGCTCTAGCGGGTCCATGACGTTGCCCTTGGACTTGCTCATCTTCGCACCCTTGGCGTCGCGGACCAGGGCGTTGAAGAAGACCCGCTTGAAGGGAACCTCACCAGTGAAATGCAGGCCCATCATCATCATCCGGGCGACCCAGTAGAAGATGATGTCGAAGCCGGTGACCAGGGTGCTGGTCGGATAGAACCGCTCCAGGTCCTCGGTCTTCTCAGGCCATCCCAAGGTCGAGAACGGCCACAGCCCGGAGGAGAACCAGGTGTCGAGGACATCCTCATCCTGGCGCAGCGGCTCATCGTGACCGAAGTGCTCGCGGGCGAGCGCCTTGGCTTCTTCTTCGGTCTCGGCGACGAAGATCTCGCCCTTAGGGCCATACCAGGCCGGAATGCGATGCCCCCACCAGAGTTGGCGCGACACGCACCAGGGCTCGATGTTCCGCATCCACTCGAAGTAGGTCTTTTCCCAATTCTTGGGTTCGAGGACGGTGCGTCCCTCCTCGACCGCCTTGATCGCCGGCTGGGCCAGGACCTTGGCGTCGACGTACCACTGATCGGTCAGATAGGGCTCGATGACCACGCCGGAGCGGTCGCCGTGCGGGACGGCGTGGCGGGTCTTCTCGACGCCGCGCAGCAGGCCGAGCTCCTCGAAGGCGGCGACCACCTTCTTGCGGGCTTCGAAACGGTCCAGGCCGCGATACTCCGCCGGGGCATTCTCGTTGATGCGGGCGAAGTCGTCGAAGATGTTGATCAGCGGCAGGTTGTTGCGCTTGCCGACCTGGTAGTCGTTGAAGTCGTGGGCAGGCGTGATCTTCACCGCGCCCGAGCCCTTTTCCGGATCGGCGTACTCGTCGGCGACGATCGGGATCGGGCGACCGACGATCGGCAGGCGCACGGCGCGACCGATCAGGCCCTTGTAGCGCTCGTCATCCGGGTGGACCGCGACGGCGACGTCGCCGAGCATGGTTTCCGGCCGGGTTGTCGCCACGACGATCTCGCCGGAACCGTCTTCTAGCGGATAGGCGAAGTGCCAGAAGGCGCCGTCGACTTCACGCTGCTCGACCTCGATGTCCGAGATCGCGGTCTGGAAGTGCGGATCCCAGTTCACCAGGCGCTTGTCGCGATAGATCAGGCCCTGCTTGTGCAGGGTGACGAACACCTTGCGGACGGCCGCCGAAAGCCCATCGTCAAGGGTGAAGCGTTCACGGCTCCAGTCGCAGGACGCACCCAGACGGCGGAGCTGGTTGGTGATCGTGCCGCCGCTCTGAGCCTTCCATTCCCAGACCTTGGCGATGAACGCGTCGCGTCCCATGTCGCGCCGGCCGATGTTGCCAGCGGCGGCCAGCTGGCGCTCGACGACCATCTGGGTCGCGATCCCGGCGTGGTCGGTGCCAGGCAGCCAGAGCGCCGCCTTGCCGCGCATACGCTCGAACCGGGTCAGCACGTCCTGGAGGGTGTTGTTCAGCGCATGGCCGATGTGCAGCGAACCGGTGACGTTCGGCGGCGGGATGACGATCGAGAACGGCTCGGCCGCGGGATCGGACGTCGGCGCAAAGGCGCCCGACTGCTCCCAGGCGGCGTAGAGGCGGGGCTCGGCGGACTTGGGGTCGAAATTCTTCTCAAGCATTTGGGCGCTGCATACCGTTTCGGGCATCGCGGTGGAAGCACGATGCCATGGAATCCACGCGCCCCGCTCCAGCGACGAGCCAGGCGGGGCGAAGATCTGGCGATGTTGAGGGGCGCGAGATGCGCCCGGCGACTAGCGTACTCGGCCGCGCGCGATCCGCTCGACTTCCTTGTCGACCGTCGACTGGACGATGGCCGGCAGGTTGTCGTCCAGCCACTGCTTCAGCAGCGGACGCAGGAGTTCGCGAACGACGTCCTCAAGCGTGCGGCCTTCGGCCGGCATCTGGATGGCCGCCGAAAGCTGGCCAAAGGCGCTGGCGGCCGCGGTGGCGGCGACGGCGCCGACGAGCCCATCGTTCACCTCCGGCAGGGGAAGCGGAGGCGGCGCCTCTTCGTAGGCCCGCTCTTGCGCGACCGACGGCGTATAGACGTCGAGGTCCCCGACGGTTTCGACCTTTTCGGTCAGCTCGAGAACGCCATCGTCCTCGTCTTCTTCAGGCAAGGGCGTGAAGGCGGGCGCGATCGCCTCGGCCTCGGGCTCGGGTTCGGTCTCGACAACCGGCGCAGCGGCGTCCGCCGGGGCGTCATCTTCGGAGATGATGCGCCGGATGGAGGCCAGGATCTCCTCCATCGTCGGTTCTTGCGAAGTCTGTTCGGACATATGAAAGGCCGTCGCTCGTGCGAGAGAGAATCCGTCACGCCCCCGCGGCGCAACGGTGTGATC
>JAEXKM010000378.1 GCA_023445705.1 Pseudomonadota bacterium | reverse complement strand
CCCGCCCGCCCACCGTGCGCAGCTGCATGCGGTAGCCGTCGAACTTGATCTCGTGCGCCCATCCTGGTCCCGACGGAGGCTTTTCGAGGAGTTTGGTCAGCTGCGGCGCCACGAAGTCCGGCAGGTTCGCCACGGTCTTTGGCCCCGCCCTGCTCCGGCGGCCTCCGCCGGGCATGATCAGTCCGCCGCCCGCGCCCTCAGCGCGATTGCTTTGCCAGATCGAGCCAGCCGCCGCGCCTTGCACGGTCATGAAAGGCTTGGCGGCCCTGCCCTTGCCATTGGCGATCTCGACCATCGTGCGGCCAGAGGCGATGGAGCGGTCATCATCGGTGGGCCCGGTGGCGTTCGCCTCCACCGCGCCCTCGTCTCGATGCTTGATGAGCAACCAGCTAGCCTTCCCGCGACTGTCGCGCTTGGTCCGCACCAGCACCCAGGAGCCGTGCATGCGCTGGCCTTCCATCACGAACTTCAGCTCGCCCTTGGCGAGCGCGGCGGCGACCTTCTCGAACCCCTTTTCCGGCGCCCAGTAGCCCCGGTCCCACAACATCACAGTCCCGCCGCCGTACTGTCCTTTTGGAATGGTGCCCTCGAAGTCGCCGTAGTCGAGCGGGTGGTCCTCGACCTCCATCGCCATGCGCCGGTCTTTTGGATCAAGCGAGGGCCCCTTGGGCACGGCCCAGGACCGGAAGGTCCCTTCAAATTCCAGCCGCAGATCAAAATGCAGATGGCTTGCGGCGTGCTTCTGGATCACGAAGCGCAGAGCCTGCGAGGGCACGACCTTGCCGCCTCGTCCAGATGGCTCGGAGGTCGCGGTGAAGTCGCGCATCTCCTGATACTTGGCGAGCTTGCTCTGAGCCATGACCGGCCTGTTGCTAAAAGGTGATCTCGCCGGATCAACGAGCAGCCTGGCTTGTCGATCCGCCAGACTCGGCGAATCCATTTGTCACGTCGCACGTTGTTGACGACGGAGAGCCTGATGATTGATGCCAAGAGCGAGACCCGCACCTTCCGCGTCCACGCCCGCCACGTCGACGCCCACCACGCCCGCACCATCCAGGAGCCATCATTCGAAGCTGCGGCCGTGGCCTATCTGGAGGACCTGCACGACCTCTCAGGCGACGGCGAGGAGATCAGCGTCATCGTTCAGGAGGTCGAGACGGGTCAGCAGCACTGCTTTCGCTTCGACCTCGACAGCGGCGAAACCTCGTCCTGCAGCTAAGCCGAACGAATCAATTCGGTGATCGTTGACTCCGCGCGGCGCGTAGCTCTGCCGCTTGGAGACCGACCATGGCCTACCGTCCGACCTGGCAAGGACACCTCAAGCTCTCGCTCGTCACCTGCCCTGTGGCGCTCTACACCGCGACGAATTCGTCGGGCGACGTCCACTTCAACCTGATTAATCCGAAGACCAACAACCGCATCAAGATGATCACGACCGACCCGGAAACCGGGCCGATCGAGCGTTCTGAGCTGGTGAAGGGCTACGAGATCTCCAAGGGCGAGTACATCCTGCTGACCCAGGATGAGATCAATTCCGTCAAGCTGGAGAGCACCAAGACCATCGAGATCGAACGGTTTGTCGCAGCCGACGACATCGACCGGCTCTATTGGGACAACCCCTACTACCTCGCCCCTGACGGCAAGCTCGCCCAGGAGGCTTTCGGTGTCATCCGCACCGCGATGGAGAAGTCGGGACAGATTGCGTTGGGGCGGGTGGTCATCGGCACCCGGGAACGGATCCTGGCGCTTGAGCCGCGGGACAAGGGCATTCTCGCCTACACCATCCGCACCGACGCGGAGGTGCGCAAACCCGATGAGATCTTTGGAAATATCAGCGACGACACGGCCGACCCGGCGATGATCTCGATCGCCGAAAAGATCATCGAACAACAGGAGGGGCCGTTTGACCCCAGCCAGTTCGTAGATCGTTATGAGGAGGCCCTGAAGGCGCTGATCGCCGAGAAGAAGAAGGGCCATAAGCCGGCTCTGGTCGCTGAGCCCGAGGACACCAATGTGGTGGACCTGATGTCCGCGCTCCGGGCCAGCCTGAGCGGCAAGGACAAAGGCGCCGCCAGGCCGGCCGCGCGCAGCGCAACGAAGAAAGCGCCAGCGAAATCCGCCGCCAGGACCAGGGCCCGCAAGGCAGGCTGACCTCAGCTTGCCCCGCCAGCCTTTCGGTAGGCCGTCCGTGCTTCCACGACCTGCGCGCTCGCAGCCTTGCGCGCCTCAACATAGGCCGACTGTGCAGCGCTCATGCGCCTCTCAAGATCCTCCTGCTCGCCTCGGAACCGGGCTTCCTCCAATTTCCGCCGCTCATCGACCTGCTTGAGCGCCTTTTCGGCTGCGTCGAGTTTGGAGCGGTCAGCGGGCGGCCGAGCCGGCGGCGCCTTCCGCACAGGCTTCGCCGCAGGCTTGGCTGCGGCCTTCTTCGGCGCGTCGGGGACCTTCGGCAGGCTGGTCGGCTCGAGCGTGAACGGCTCTGCCGATCCGATCGCGCGGCGCAACGGCGTTCCAGGATGGGCGATCGCCGCGGCGACCGCGGCCTCGTCGCTCGTCTGCCTCGCCTCGCCGCTGGCGAACAGGTCCTGCCGCGTCCCCCAGGCGCGCAAGGCCGCCGCGCGGCTGGGCGCGGCGACCACGGTGTCGTAGAAGCCAAACTGGGCCTGGAACACCTTGAGTTTTCGGGCAGGCGCCTTGGCCACGGCTAGCTGGGGCGATGATCGCCGCGATCGCCCTGGCCTTTGCCAGCGTCGTTCCTGGCCTTTTGGCGAGCGTCCGCGGAAAGCGAAGCCCCCTGCTCCACTGAGCTTTTGATCCGTCCCTGCTCGTCACGACGGATGTAACGCTTGTCCCCATTCGGGGCGATCTCTTCACGTCTCGACATCTGTTCCTCCTTGTCCAAGCTGAATCCGCACCCGAGCGCGCGGTTCCGAGGCCTGGCCTGCCCGCGGCAGGGCGAGCTAGTCGCCAGCCAGGGCCTCGAGCAAGGCGACGACCTGGGTGAGCCGCGCCTGGCCGTCGGCCACCACACCGCGCCAAATCAGCCGGTCCCCGGAGACCTTCAGGTCGGCGAGCGCGGGCTTGATCGCCGCCTGGCCCGGCCGGGGTGTCAAGGCGATCGCCTTCGGGCCAGCGTCGATCCTGATGATCCCCGTCGCAGAGGCCAGCGCTTGCACGCGAGCGATCAGGAGCAACGCTTCGAGCTCGGGCGGCGGGGCCCCGAACCTGTCTTCCAGTTCCTCTGCGAACGCCTCGACCTCTTCGCGCAAGCTGAGCCGCGCCAGCCGGGCATAGAGATTGATGCGAAGCGTCGGGTCAGGGACATAGGTTTCGGGGATGGCGCCTGGGACGCCCAGGTTCAGCTGAAGCGCCTGCTCGGGTCCTTCCAGCTCGCCCTTGGCCGCGCGAACCGCCCGCGACAGGAGTCGCTGATAGAGACTGGTCCCGATCAACTTCAAATGCCCTGCCTGCTCCTCGCCCAGCAGGTCCCCGGCGCCTCTTATTTCCAGGTCGCGGGCGCTGATCGCCAAGCCTGAGCCGAGCCGGTCGAAAGCTTCAAGGGTTGAGAGCCGCGCGCGGGTGGCTTCGGGCAACTCGGTGTCGGCGGCATGGAAGAGATAGGCCACGCCCTGGGCCCGGCCTCGTCCCACCCGGCCACGCAACTGGTGGAGCTGGGCCAGGCCGAACATGTCGGCGCGCGTCACCAGCATGGTGTTTGCGCGCGGGACGTCCAGGCCGCTTTCAATGATGTTGGTGGCCAGCAGGACATCGCCCTGCCCTTCGGCGAATCCGACCATCACTTCGTCGAGCTCGTCGGCCGGCAGCTCGCCATGCGCGAGCCGCACCGAGAGTTCTGGCGCAAGCTCGCTCAGAGCTTTGGAAAGGGGAGCAAGGTCCTCGATGCGCGGCGCCACGACGAAGCTCTGGCCGCCACGCCGGCGCTCTCGCCTGAGGGCGGCGGCGACCGTAGCCGGGTCGTAGGGTGTCAGAAAGGTGCGGATCGGCCGACGCCTGGCCGGCGGCGTTGCGATAACGCTGACATCCTCGACCCCAACCATGGCCAGCTGCAACGTGCGCGGAATGGGTGTTGCGGTCAGGGTCAGCCGATGAGCCTGGGGGGCTAGGGCGCGAAGCTGCGCCTTGAGGTTCGCTCCGAACCGCTGCTCCTCGTCGACGATCAGCAGACCCAGCCGATTGAAGACGACGTCTTTTGCGGCGATCGCGTGGGTGCCGATCACCACCTGGATGGAGCCATCGGCAAGACCGGCCTTCACCTCGGCGGCCTCCTTGACGCTGGCCAGCCGAGAGAGCCGGGCGATGCCGATCCCGGCGCCCGCGAAGCGACGCCGAAAGACCTCATGGTGCTGGCGGGCGAGCACCGTGGTCGGCGCCGCCACCGCTACCTGCCAACCACTCAGCGCCCCGATCGCCGCAGCGCGCAGCGCCACCTCGGTCTTTCCAAATCCGACGTCCCCGCAGATCAACCGGTTCATCACTCGGCCGGACGCCAGGTCCTCAATCACCGCCTCTATGGCCGCCGCCTGGTCTGGCGTTTCTGGATAGGGAAAGCGGGCCGCAAACCGGTCGTAGGCGGATTTCGGGGCTCGCATGACGATCCCGGACTGCTCTGCGCGGGCGCGCGCTAGCGCCACCAGCTGCTCGGCTGTGCGATCGATCTCGGCGCTCAGTTCGATCCGTCGCCTCGCCCAGGCGTCCGTATTCAGCCGATCGAGCGTGACAGCTTGCGGCTCGGCCCCGTAGCGCCAAATGCGGCCGAAGTCCTCGACAGGCGCGAGCAGGTCGGCGCCTGCCTTGTAGCTGATCCGCAACGCGTCGCGCTCCACGCCGTCGGTTTCCACGCGCTCAAGCGCGGTCAGGACGCCCAGCCCGTGATCTTCATGGATGACGACGTCGCCAACCCGCAGATCGGGGTCAGCGAATAGGGCCGCCGACCCGGGCCCAGCCGCTCGACGAGAAGCGATCCGGCCGCCCAGCACGTCGGCGGCTGCGATGACCTCGAGCTTGAGCCGTTCGTCACGAAATCCGGCGTCGATATCGGCGTTAAAAGTCAGCATCGCGCCGGCCTTCGCCCCCAACACCTCAGGCCATTCGTCGACTGACTGCGCCGGCTGGCTGAGCCGGCGTCCGGCGAGCCGGACCACCGCGCGCAGTTCATGCGCCTGGCCGGTCAGCACGAGGCGATATCCATTCGTCAGGGCGGCCCGCGCGTGCTCGGCGAGCGCGCGAGCGGGGTCTTGCGCCGCGGCGAAGCGAGGAACAGCGAAAACCCCGCGAGCGTCGAGATCGAGGCGCTTTCGCCGAGCGATCGCCAAGCGCAAACCTTTGAGGCTTTGATAGAGCGCTTCGGGAGGAGCGGGGCGGTCGGTTTCCCCGACAATGGCCAGCCGGCCCTCATAGGCTTCGTTCACGAGGTCAATGAAGTCCGCAGCCCGCGCTTGCGCCAGATGATCGAACACCAGGGCCGCGCCAGGGATCCGCTCAAGAACGCCGCCCATCTTGCCGTAGACTTCGGCGGCCGCGTGCTCAGCGCCGGGCGCGCGATCGACCCCCAGGTCAAGGATCAATTCCGACGCCGGCCCGATCTCCAGCGACTCCAAAGCGTCTTCGGTCCGCTGCGTCAGCGGGTCAAAACGCCTGATCTCCAAAATGCGGTCGTCCTCGCCCAGGCTGATGCGGACCGGCGCGGCCGCGGCGGCGGGATAGATGTCGACCACGCCGCCAAGAATGGCGATCTCGCCAGGCTCATCGATGCGGTCGTCGAACAGGTACCCGGTCCGAGCAGCGAACGCCTCAAGTGCGGCCCGGTCCAGATCTTCGCCGCAGGCCAATCGCAGAAAGCTGGTGCGTAGCACGCGCGCCGGAGGCGCTCGCTGCACCAGCGCCTCGGCCGCAAGCACCAGGACGCGAGGGCGATCTCCTCCGGCGTCCAGACGCGCCAGCACCGCCATGCGCCGTCCCATGACGTCGCGCGAGGGCGAGGCGCGGTCATAAGGCAGGCAGTCCCACGCCTCCAGGACCAGAACATCGAGGTCCGGCGCAAGCCGCCGTAGAGACCGCCCGACTTCCTCGGCCCGCCGCTCGCTCGCGGCCACGAAGACCAAGCCCTCCTGGCCGGCCCGGCGGGCGGGCTCGACCAGCGCCTGGGCCCACCAGGCCGCAGGCGGCTGGGCGGCGATCGCGGTGTCTGCTGCCTGGGCCGGCGCCGCCGAGAGCGCCAGAGGCGCCTCGATATGCTGTTCTTCGCCTGTCTTTGCCTGCTTGCTCATCGCGCCTCCGCCTCGACGCGGCTTGAACCCTCGATCGCGGCGCATGTTCCGGTCACCGGCCAGGCGGTTCGACGGGCCCCGAGAGCCGAGCCGCGGCGGCGGCTCCTTAGGAAAAGGCGGGGCCTGGGTTGTCGCTTGTGCAGGTTCCGTGCGCGGCCCGTGCGCCTCGCGCCAGGGCGGATGTCTCCTGGCGCAACGCCGCACTCCAGTCGGCGGCGAATTCCAAATTATCGGGCCTTGGCTCTAAGATGCCCCCCCTGCCAAGCGCTGGAGTTCAAGGCATGACCGTCGCCTCGGCGTGGATCCAGGACAACTGGATCTTCAGCGACCTATCGGAACAAAGCGCCAAATACTGGATCAGCGGAATGTGGATCTGGGGCCCGGTCGGATCGGCGCAAGTGGACACCAAGCACTGGATTCATAACGGCTGGATTTGGGGACCTGCTGGATCACCGTCGGTAAGGACGGGCTATTGGATTCAAGATGGGTGGATCTGGGGACCTGAAAAGCGGCTGCCATTCGCGAGATAGGGCAGGCAAGCCGCCCGCCAATACCGAAAGCTGGAAGGCTCTCAATGCCGCCGGGAGCCCAGGGCCTGAACGACGGCGGCCAGAACCGCAAATCCGCCGCCGACGGCTGCGACCAGGGGCCAACCGGCCGTCCGCCAGCTCAGCATGGCCCCGGCCGAACCGGCCGCGCCGCCGAGGAACATCGCGCCCATAAAGAGGGTGTTCAGCCGAGCGCGGGCCTCCGGACGAAGGGCGAAGACCAGGTGTTGGTTGGAGATCAGCGCGGCCTGAACGGCGAGATCCAGCAGCACCACGCCGACCATCAGGCCCATGAGCGAGTTCCACATGGCGAACAACAGCCAGGCGAGCGCCGTGAGCGCGACGCCGCCCTGCACCACACGCCGCGGCCCGGCTCGGTCCGACAGCGCGCCGGCGGCCGGCGCGGCGAGGACCCCGGCGGCGCCGACGATCCCAAAGAGGCCAGCCACGTCCGCGCCGAGATGGAACTGCGGCTCGGCCAGGTGCAGCGCCAAAACCGTCCAGAATACCGAGAAGGCGGCGAACAGCATCGCCTGGGTCAAGGCGGCCGTCCGCAATTGCCGATGCTCGCGCCAGAGCGATGTCAGGCTCGCCAGCAAGGCGCGGTAGGAGAGATCAGCCTGGCCCTGAGCGGCGGGCAGGCGCGCATACATCCAAGCGCCAGCGATCAGCGCCGCCGGCGCGCCCAGCCAGAACATCGCTCGCCACCCGACGTGAGCGCCGACCAGCCCCGCCAAGGTGCGGCTGAGCAGGATGCCGCAGAGCAGTCCGGCCATGACCATGCCGACTGTGGCTCCGCTTCGCGCCGGCGCGGCGAGGCGGGCTGCGAACGGGACGATTTGCTGGGCGACAGTCGCGGCGAGCCCGACCAACAGGGAGGCGATGAGGAGAGTAGCGGCGTTCGGGGCCAGGGCCGCGCCGGCTAGCGCTAGGGCGAGCGCCGCGAACTGCGCGGCGATCAATCGGCGCGGCTCCAAGAGATCGCCGAGAGGCGCAAGCAGGAAGAGCCCCGCGGCGTAGCCAAGTTGGGTGACGGTGGGAACCAGGGCGGTCAAACCGCCCGGCAGCTCGGCGGTGATCAGCCCCAGCAATGGCTGGTTGTAGTAGATGTTCGCCACCGCAACGCCGGCCGCCGTCGCCATGGCGAAGACCAGGCTTCGGGCAAGCGCGGGTGTCTGCGGCGATTGAACAACAGCATCCTGCTCGGCGATGTCACTGGGCATGGGCGTCTCCTGTTTGGGTACGCCCGAGCATCCCGTATGAGCACAATGGGATATAGTCCTGCGTATCGACCGACCTATAGATCAGAAAGTGATGCAATGGACTCCGTTGGGCTGTCGGTCTTCGTCCAGGCGAGCGCAGCGGGCAGCATCGCCGCCGCCGCGCGCAGGCTGCGTCTATCGGCCCTGACCGCAACCCGCCGCCTGAGCGCCCTGGAAGCCGCGCTTGGGGTGCGATTGCTGAACCGAACCACCCGCGCTCTCAGCCTGACACCCGAAGGCGAGGCCTTCCTGCCGCACGCCGCGGCGGTGTTGGAAGCGCAGGCCGCCGCGGCCGAGAGCGTCCGTTCGGACCCTCGCCAGGTGACCGGCCTGCTGCGTGTCACCACCTCGGCCGCGTTTGGCCGGCATCTGCTGACCCCGATCCTCGCGGAATTTATGCGCACACACCCCGGGGTGCGCACCGACCTCATCCTCACCGATACGGCGGTTGATCTGGTCGCTGAAGGCTTGGACCTCGCCATTCGCATCGCCAGGCCCGGGGACAGCAGCCTGGTGGGCCGCCGACTGGCCGACAATCGCCGAGATCTCTACGCCGCACCCGCCTATCTTGCGGAGAAGCCGCCTCCTAAGCTCCTGGCCGATCTTGCCCGCCACGATTGTCTGACCCTGACCGGCGTTGAGCGCTGGTCGTTCACCGGGCCTGAGCGGCCGATCACCGTGCCGATCACCGGCCGGTTCACCGCCAATTCTATCGAAGGCCTGCACGCGGCCTGTCTCTCTGGTCTCGGGGTCGGACTGTTCTCAAGCTGGGTGGTCCACGATGACGTCGCCTCCGGGCGCCTCGTGCGCATTCAGCTCGGCGATGCGGCTGTCGACCCGCTGGCGATTTGGGCGCTCCATCCGCCCCACCGCATCCCATCTCGCAAGGTGAGCGCCTTTGTGGATCTGTTGCGAAAACGCTTGGCGGAGATCCTCAATGACGACATGTCCGGCCCTCAGGCGCCGGAAGCGACAAGTCATCCTGGCCACGCATAGACACACGGCGGCGCTCGGCAGCCGCGGCGCCAGCCTGCGAAGGGCAGCCTAGCTGCAATGCGAATGTTTGCGCGCGACCGCGCAGCCATCGCCGCCAACGCGCAGGGCGCCTATCGCGCCTCGGTCTTCTCGAGGCTCGCGCCTTGCGCCAGCAGGCCGGACGCCTCCGATGCGAAGTTCGACAAGGTGACGCCTACCAGGCGCACCCCCTTGGGCGGCGGAAAGACCGAGCGGATCAAATCGAGGCTGGCCTGGTGAATCTTCGCGCGGCTGTCGATCAGCCAGGGAAAGGACTGGCTGCGCGTCGACTGCTGGAAGTCCGACCACTTGATCTTCACCGTAACAGTGCGAGCTCGCCGGCCAGTTTTCTCGCACCAGGCCCAGACATCGTCGGCCATCGCCAGCACGCCCTGCTCGATCCGGGCTAGATCGACAATATCCTCGCTGAAGGTGGTCTCCGAACCGGAAGACTTGCGCTCACGATCGGACCTTACGGGTCGATCGTCCCGTCCGCGGGCGATCTCGTAGTACCACGGCCCGGACTTGCCGAAATGGCGCTGCAAGAACTCGAGACTCTGGGCGCGTAGGTCAGCGCCGGTGTGAATGCCCAGGCCATGCATCTTAGCCGCGGTGACCGGCCCGACGCCGTAGAACTTGGTGACCGGCAAAGCCTCGACGAAGGCCGGACCTGCCTGCGGCGGCACCACGTACTGCCCGTTGGGTTTCCTGAAGTCTGACGCAAGCTTGGCGATGAACTTGCAGTAGGAGACACCGGCTGACGCGGTCAGCCCGGTCTCATCCAAGATCCGGGCGCGGATTTCCTTGGCGGTGGCCGACGCCGTCGCGATGCCACGCAGGTTCTCGGTGACGTCGAGATAGGCCTCATCGAGAGACAGCGGCTCGATCAATGGCGTGTAATCGGCGAAGATCTCATGGATCTGAGCCGAAACCGCCCTGTAGACGTCGAAGCGAGGCGGCTTGAAGATGAGGCTCGGGCACTTGCGAAGCGCCGTCGTCGACGGCAACGCCGAGCGCACCCCGAACTGCCGCGCTTCATAGCTGGCGGCCGCCACCACGCCCCGTTTCTCTGGGTATCCCACGGCGACAGGCTTGCCCCTCAGACTCGGGTCATCTCGCTGTTCGACCGACGCATAGAAGGCGTCCATGTCGACATGAATGATCTTCCGGACTTGCGCCTCGCTCATGGCCTGAAGCCCTAGCACGAGAACAAAGACGAAACATCATGCTTCACACACGGCTCTTGACCAGTCCGCCGCACTTGAACTGCTTGGCCCAGTACTCACCCGGAGCCGTCACTTGAACGCCGACCAACCTGCGCAAACCGCACCTAAGGACGGCCGCGTGATCCGCGGCTGGTTCGAGTTCAAGGGCGGCGCCCAGTTCATCGCCGTCAGCTGGGATCGTGAGCGGCGCGTCTGGCTCAACCTGATCGGAGAGCCGGTCTCCGAGAGCGCGGTCCTCAAGGCCTGGGGCTCAGAATAGGCGTCGCGCCGTTGGCATCCTAAAAGCAGGCTGCAAGGAGCCTTGCCCAAGGCAAGGCGGGACGCGCCGCTGAGCGGCTGGCGGCGCAACGCGCCCGCAAAGGGGCGGACCCGTAGGAGCCGCTGCCCCAGCGGCGGAACCGAGCCCGCCCGAAAGCCGGTCTCCTCTCCTCAGCCAACAGCGCGACCTTGGCGCGGCCGAAACCGGCTCAAGCGCACGCGTCGGTCTCGCACGCTGTCTCCCCGACCACTGTCCAGCGTGGCCCGGCCTGGACTCCTGGCCTTCCCCAGCGGAATTTTCCGCCGTGATTCCAAAGGAGAGACTTTCATGAACACCTCAGACCTCGCCGAGCGCCTCGCCTCCAGCGGCGACCTCACCAAGGCGCAGGCCAAGCAGAGCGTCGACACCTTGCTCGCCGCCATGCGCGAAGCCCTCGTGCTTGGTCACGAGATCAATCTTCCAGGCTTTGGCAAGTTCAAGGTCCAGGACAAGCCAGCTCGCACCGGCCGCAATCCGGCCACTGGCGCTGCGATCGAGATCGCCGCGAGCAAGAAGGTCGCCTTCACCGCCGCCAAGGCCCTGAAGGACGCGGTGACCGGCTAAATCAAGCCCCGCGGCGGGCAGTCGCCCTGCCCGCCACAAACGTCCTCGCCTGGCGAGGCGCGAAATCATGGCTGGCTCATCGCCCCTTGCGGCGCACCGGGCCGCACGCCTCGCCAAACGACCGCGCCGAGCCGCCTTGGGACCCGCAGGGGCCGCTCCGTGGTTATCAAGCGACCAGCGGAGGACGCCTGATGGAAACCCAGGAACTTTATCGCGGCCGGTTGATCGACCACCTCCAGCTCGTGGTGCGCGACCTGGAGGCCAGCCGTGGCTTCTACCAGGCCCTTTTCGATGTCCTGGGGATCCCGCTTGGAGGCGAGGGAGAGAATTACTTCTGGGTCGATGAGCTCTTCGTCTCCAGCGCCGACAATGAGAACGCTTCCGGCCAACTCACCGGCCGCGTTCACCTGGCCTTTCAGGCAAGGGACCAGGCGATGGTGGACGCCGCCTACAAGGCGGGGCTGGACGCCGGCGGAAGAGATAACGGGGCGCCGGGCGAGCGGACCTATCACCCCGGCTACTACGCAGCGTTCCTGCTTGACCCGGATGGGAACAATATCGAGGCGGTCTACCATGGCCCCCACGATCGCAGTGCGGAAGCGGTGAAAATCACCTTTTAGACCGCGATAATCCTGACTTAGGAGCCTGACGTAATCTGGCTACCGAGGGCGCGTGATCCTGTGAAGGATGATTGCGACAAGCACGCCAATAAGCGTTGCTAGACTCATGTAAAACCAGAACATCTGTGATCCATCGGCGGAGCTGGGATAGGTGAACGCTGCTCGCAGGCGCTTGTTCATTGCCCATCGGAAACGGGCTCGCTCCCCCGCCTTTTGCGCTGACGTGCGCCGCTACGCAGTCCGAGAACGACGGTCCCCACGGGAATCGCCTTCAAGCGTGGGGTTTCCGACAGACGCCAAGACGGCCAGTTGTTAGATAACATCGTTACGCGAACAGCTGGATTGCAAGTGCGCCTCGAACTCGACGAACACACCTGCAAAACCCTTAAGGGCATCGCCGAGGTAGGCCGCTTGCGGGTCGTCACCCAGGATCGCAATGGAAAGGTCGCATCGGCGGCCCGCGCTCTGGAATGGGCGTATGAGCTTTGCGAGCGTGGCCTCTTGCGGATCAGACTTGTCATCGACCCGGGATCCGACCCTCTCGCCTTTGGCGCAGTGGAATTCGTTCTCACGCCCACGGGCGATGGGATCGTTGCGGCCTGGTCCTGCGAAGCGGCCCTCGCCGAGCAGAGCCCAGATGGCGAAACCGGAGTCATCGCTGCAGAATGAGCTGCTACGCCTTCACCTTTCTCAATCACCTCGGGGAGGGATTTGGAACGCGCTCCCAACCCTGCCGCGACGAGCAAGACGCGCGCGAGGTCGGCCAAGCGCTTGTTCCCCTCGGCTATCCTGTCGTGATCAGCCTAGCTGGGACGCAGCTTGCGACCCTCTATCCCGACCGCTCAGAGCTCGTGGCCTGGGCCCAGGCCCTGGCGCGCAAAGTGATCTGACCGGCCGCTGGCCGCTGCGAGCCCACGTCGAGCTCAGAGCGCCTGGTCCGGCAGGCTGCCGATCAACTTATCCAAGGTCACCGGATAGTCCCGCACCCGCACGCCAGTTGCGTGATAGGCGGCGTTGGCGACCGCTGCAGCCACGCCGCAGATGCCGAGTTCGCCGACGCCCTTGGCCTTCATCGGTGAGGAGATGGGGTCGACCTCGTCCAGGAAGATCACGTCCTGATGGGGAATGTCGGCATGGACGGGCACCTCATAGCTGGCGAGGTCGTGATTGACGAAGAAGCCGCGTCGCTTGTCGACCTCCAAGGCTTCCATGAGCGCAGCTCCAACGCCCATGGTCATGGCCCCAATAACCTGACTGCGAGCTGCCGTCGGATTGAGGATCCGGCCCGCGGCGCAGACCGCCAGCATTCGCCGGACCCGAACCTCGCCCGTGGCGGCGTCGACCGCCACTTCGACGAAGTGGGCCCCGAAGGTCGACTGCTGATAGCGCTTGTCGAGGTCGCCGTACTCGATGTGGTCCTCGGCGATGAGGTCTTGGTCTCCGGCCGCCGACGCCAGAGCGACGGATCGATCGCCCTGCCTCACCTCGCCGGCCTCGAACCTCGCCAGTCGCGGATCCATCTGGGCCTTCTGAGCCACGGCCGCCCGGAGCTTCATGCAGGCGGCGTAGACGCCCGCGGTGGAATTGTTGCCCCCCCATTGCCCGCCCGAGCCGCAGGAGACCGGGAAACTGGAGTCCCCAAGTCTCACGACAACCTTTTCCAGGGGTAGGCCCATCATCTCAGCAGCGGTCTGGGCGATGATGGTGTAGCTGCCGGTGCCGATGTCGGTCATGTCCGTCTCGACCGTCACCACACCGGCCTTGTCGAGCCGCACCCGCGCGGCCGACTTCATCAGCAGGTTGTTGCGGAAGGCCGCCGCAACGCCCGATCCGATCAGCCAGCCGCCCTCGCGGCTCTGGGCTGGCCGAGGATTGCGAGCGCCCCACCCAAACCGCTCGGCTCCGAGTTCAAGGCATTTGACGAACTGCCTTTGCGAAAACGGCCGGCCCGGATTTTCGGGGTCCTCTTGGGTGTCATTGAGGATGCGGAAGGCGACCGGATCCATTCCGAGCTTCTCCGCCATCTCGTCGATCGCGATTTCCAGCGCCATCATGCCCGGCGCTTCGCCCGGCGCGCGCATAGCGTTGCCCTCCGGCAGATCGAGGGTCGCCAAGCGCATGGCGGTCATCCGGTTGGCCCCGGCATAGAGCAGCCGCGTCTGGTTGACGGCGGTCTCAGGCCCGCCTCCCGGGAGGTCGCCCGACCAGCTCTCGTGCCCGATCGCGGTGATCTTGCCGTCCTTCTCGCAGCCGATGCGGATGCGCTGGATGGTGGCGGGCCGATGGGTGGTGTTGTTGGCCATCAACGGGCGTGTCAGGGCGACCCGGACCGGCCGCCCGACCGCACGAGCGCCGAGCGCGGCCAGAAGGGCGTCGGACCTCAGGAACAGTTTGCCGCCAAAGCCGCCGCCGATGAACGGCGAGCGGACCCGCACCTTTTCGCGAGGCATGCCCAGGGTCCTGGCAAGGTCGCCAGCGCCCCAATCGATCATCTGGTTGGAGGTCCAGATTGTCAGCTGGTCCCCCTCCCAGGCCGCGATGGTGGCGTGCGGCTCCATCATCGCGTGGGATTGATCAGGCGTGGCGTAGGTCGCATCGAGCCTGACTGGGGCGGCGGCGAAGGCGCCGGCGAAATCGCCCACGGCGGTGTCGCTGGCCTGGCCATCGTCTTCGGGCTTCACGGCGCTGGCCTGGGCGGCCTTGAGGTCGAAGGCGCCCTTGGCCCTCTCGTAGTCCAGCTGGACGAGGCTTGCGGCGGCCCTTGCCTGCTCAAAGCTCTCGGCGACCACCAGCGCGACGGCCTGATGGTAGTGCTGGACCTCAGGTCCAGCCAGCAGTCGGGCGGTGTTTCGATCCCCCTGACCGAGCTTGCCTGCGTTCTCCCAGGTCACCACGGCGAGCACCCCGGGCGCTGCGCGCGCACGTCGTGCGTCGATTGAGCGGATGCGACCCTTCGCGATGCCCGCCCCAAGCACATAGCCCACCGCCTGATTAGCGATGACGTCGTGTCGGTCGTTGGCGTAGGGGGCCAGGCCCGAGGTTTTGCGCGGACCATCGATCCGGTCAGTGGGCCGCCCGACCACCTTGAGCTGGTCGATCGGGTTTTCGCCGGCGGGAGCGTCAAACTTCATGCTCGGGCCCCTGCTTCATCAACGACCGCCGCGATCGTCCGCTTGGCCAGAATGACCTTGAAGGCGTTGTCTGCAGTGGGCCTGGCTTCGGCGAGCAGCCGGTCGGCGAAAGGTTTGGCGCCGCCGGCGAGCTCAGCCTCAGCGCTCTCAATGCGCCAGGGCTTATGGGCGACGCCGCCCAGGGCCACCTGACCGGTTCCATCCTTCTGGATCACTGCGCCCACCGACACCAGGGCGAACGCATAGGAGGCCCGGTCCCGGACCTTGCGGTAGACATGTCGCCCACCTGGCGGCTTAGGCAGGGTGACGGCGGTGATCAGGTCGCCGGCCGGCAAGTTGGTGTCCTTTTCGGGCGTCTCACCCGGCAGGCGATGAAACTCGGCGATCGGAATGCTCCGCTTGGCGCCCTGGGCGTCGAGGGTTTCGACGACGGCGTCGAGCGCCCGCATCGCCACCGCCATGTCGCTGGGGTGCGTAGCGATGCAGTTTTCGCTGGCCCCCAGTACGGCCAGTTGCCGGCTGACGCCCAAAAGCGCAGCGCACCCACTGCCGGGCCGGCGTTTGTTGCAGGGCTGGTGGGTGTCATAGAAATATGGGCAGCGCGTGCGTTGAAGCAGGTTACCCGCGGTCGTGGCCTTGTTGCGCAGCTGACCTGAAGCGCCGGCCAGCAACGCGCGGCTAAGCAGCCCATAGTCGCGCCGAACCCTTATATCGGCCGCCAGGTCGGTGTTCCTGACCAGTGCGCCGATCCGCAGGCCTCCCTCAGGCGTGGCCTGAATCTGGTCGAACCCCAGTCCGTTCACATCGATCAGGTGCGCTGGGGCCTCGATTTCCAGCTTCATCAGATCGAGCAGGTTGGTGCCGCCGGCGATGAACTTGGCATTCGGATTGGCGGCCATCGCGCGGACCGCCTCGACGGGGGTGGCGGCCCGCTCATAGGTGAACGCTTTCACGACGCCACCCCAGCGACCTCTTTGATCGCCTCCTGAATATTGGAGTAAGCCCCGCACCTGCAGATGTTGCCGCTCATCCGCTCACGGAGTTCGGGGTCGCTCGCCAAGGGCGCCCTGGTCAGGTCCTCAGTGACATGGCTTGGGACGCCCGACTTCAGTTCGCTGAGCATGCCGAGCGCTGAGCAGATCTGGCCCGGCGTGCAGTAGCCGCACTGATACCCGTCATGCCTGACGAACGCGGCCTGCAAGGCATGCAGCTCGCCGGGCCTTCCCAGACCCTCGATGGTCGTGACCTGCGCCCCCTCGTGCATGACCGCCAGGGTGAGGCACGCGTTGATGCGACGGCCGTCCACGATCACCGTACAGGCGCCGCATTGACCATGGTCGCAGCCCTTCTTGGTCCCGGTCAGATGGAGGTGCTCGCGCAGGGCGTCCAGCAAGGTGGTCCGGGTGTCGAGCGTCAGTTGCTCGCGCCTTCCGTTGACCTCGAAGGCGACGGCCTGCTTGGGGGGCTCGGCGCGAGCAGGTTCGGCGGGATTAGCTTCAGCGCTGGCCGGCGCCACAGCAGAGCTGGCGGCGCTCGCAGCGCTCGCCATCAAAAGGTCGCGGCGCGAAAGGCCGGCGTCGTTGAAAACCTGCAATCGGACCATCCTTGCGGGCAGGCCCGGCGGACGGACGCGGCGCCAGCTGGCTGAACACTTCTCATCACGGGCCTGGTCTTCCGATCGCCCTGCCCCCGTGGGGGCGGGAGCAGGGCCTAGACGGGACTGGCCAGCTGGGGCGCCGGCCGTGCGAAGCTAACGACTGATCCCCCCGGGACGTTCCTCTCCCCCGCCAGGGCCGGCCCCAGCTTGCAAGCCGCGATCGTCTAGCGCCGTCACCGAGGCTCATCGCCTCGCACGCAACCAAGCAGAGCTAGAAGCGCTTTTGCCAGGTCACTTTTTCGGGAGAGAAACGCATATGAAGGCTATCACCTACGCCCTTGCCGCGGCCGCCGCCCTGTCGCTGGCCGCCTGCAACAGCCCCCAGGACAAGGCCGCAGAGCGTCAGGCCGACGCCCTCGAAGCCCAGGCGGCGGCGACGCCAAATGAAGCTGTCGAAAAGCAGCTGAATGCGCAGGCTGACGCTGTCGAGCAACAGGCCGGCAACGCCGATGGCGGCGCCACGACGCACAATACGCCAGACACCAGCCCCTCGAAGTAGGACGCGGTGGGATGGCGCGGGGCCCGTCAGGCGTCTCCCCGCCATCCCGCCCTCCTTGGCGCGCGCAGGCCAGACCTCAGGTTCGTGAACGAGGCTGGCGGAACGGCGCGTGAGCGCTTTCGTTGACCCCCCACAAAATCAACGAAAGGAAGCGGCCATGACCGATCTCTCGGCGATCAGGGAACATATGGAAGTCATCGGCGCCGACGGCGTGCATCTTGGCGTCGTCGACAAGGTCGAAGGCGGCCGGATCAAGCTGACCAAGGCCGATAGCGGCTCGCACGGCGACCACCACCACTTCATCTCGGCGGCTCTGGTGGCCACCGTCGAAGGCGATCAGGTCCGGCTCTCGGCCAGCGGCGACAACGCCGCCTTGTTGGAAGAGGAAGAAGGCGGCGAAGCGATCGCCGACCGAAATTCTGAGCCTGGCGCCTAATCAGGGCGCTGATCGAGGCGGCTGACCGCCTCGCTGATCTCCGGCTTTCGCGCCCGCCAACCGCGGGCGCGAAAATCCATCAGGGCGTCGCCAGGATCAGGGTTTGCCAGGCGATGGCGATAAACCCGATGGCCGCGGCGAGCAGGGCGATTTGCGCCATGAACCGGAGCGGCTCGCCGCTTGCGCGCCTCAGGCTCCGCAACGCCGTCCATCCAATCGCCAAGACGCCGCCAAGGCAGGCGCCGCTGAAGATCAAGCCGATCCTCCGCGATCCTGGCCCGCCCCCAGCGAAATCCTCAAGGCTGGCGAGCAAATAGAGGCCTGCGAAATGCAGGCTCCAGACCATCAGCCCAGATAGCATCAAGGCCCAGGCCCGCACCGCTCAGGCCCCCGGGAAGAGGCGGGTGAGCAAGGCCGCGATCATGCCCTGCCCCGCAGCGTAGACCAGGAACAGTCCAACCAGATCGAAGGTCGTGGGCCGGTCGGGCGACACCAGGCCGAAGATCGCGCGCGCGATCAGATACAGCGCCATGAGAAGCCCGACCGCCGCAAACAGCGATTGCCAGGCCAGAAACGCAAAGACGATTGCGCCGTGCGCGCTTGCTTGGGCCTCCAGTCCGACCGCTCGCCAACCGGCGATGTCGGCCAACCAGCCCCCGGCGATGAGCAGGCTCGCCGCGACCATGCCGGCCACCGGGGCTATCGGTCTCCCTGCGGCTCGAACCAGGCGCGCGCCCGCCACCGCCAGCGCCGCGCCCACCCCGTAGCTGGCCAGGATCAGCCCCAGCGTCTGAGGCCGAGGCGGCGGGGTCCAGATCTCAGGGCGCCCGCTCCACAGGAAGACGTAGCTGAACACAGCAAGGATCATCACCATCGCGGCGACGACCAGAGTGATGATCATCGCCCACCAGCCGTGGCTGGCCGGTCCTGCGACATAGGTGGGAAGTCGAACGCGTGCGCCGACGTGCGCGGTGGCCGCCGGGCCAGGCAGATCGAGCGACCAGCACCACTGCATAATGCAATAGACGCCCATGACCCCGACGACGATGCTCGCGACATAGGCCTGCACGGTCAGCAGGAGGAAGAAGCCGGCGGTGAACACCGCCGCCCAGATCGGCCAGGGCGAGGGCGATGGCAATCTCAGCAACGCCTGTGGCTGGGCCTCAAGAACGCCGGTGAGGATGGTCTCGCGTCCCCCCAAGGCCGAGCCGGGAAGAAGATAGCGACCAGCTTGCACATCCTTGGCCAGGCCTGGTTGGTCCCAGAGGGGATAGAGGCTCTTCACCAAGGGGATCGAGCGCACGGAGTAGAGGCCGGCCGGGATCCATTCCAGGCCTGGGCTCTGATGCCGATCGCCGGCGCTCGTCTGCGCAAAGGGACGAAAATTGCGCGCCATGTCGAAGACCCACAGGGCGACCGCAAGGGCGAATATGAACGCCCCAACCGTCGAGATCTGGTTGGGAAGCTCCCAGGCGCGGCCGGGGAGATAGGTGTAGACCCGCCGAGGCATGCCCATCAGTCCGGCCAAATGCATCGGCAGGAAGGTGACGTGGACCCCTGTGAACATCAGGCAAAACACCCACCGTCCGAGCCGTTCGCTCAGAGGCCGTGAGCTGGTCATCGGCAGCCAGTAGTAGATCGCCGCGAACATCGGGAAGACCATCCCGCCGATCAGCACGTAGTGAAGGTGGGCGACGATGAAGTAGGTGTCGTGGGCCTGCCAATCAAAAGGCACCATGGCCACCATAACCCCGGTGAGCCCGCCCATGGCGAAGACCGCCACAGCGCCCATGGCGAACAGCCCCGAGGTGGTGAACCTGGGCCGGCCGTCCGCGAGCGTCGCAATCCAGGCGAACACCTGCACCCCCGCGGGGATCGAGACCGCCATGGAGGCGGCGGAGAACACATTGATCGACATGGTCGGCATGCCGGTCGTGAACATGTGGTGGGCCCAGACGCCGAAGCTGATGAACCCGGTCGCCAGCATGGCCAGCACCACCAGGCGATAGCCGACCAGCGGCGTGCCGGCGATGGCCGGAACGATGGTCGAC
>JAEXKM010000374.1 GCA_023445705.1 Pseudomonadota bacterium | reverse complement strand
GCCTTATGGAACTGCACGCCGGCGGACTCGGCCGCCTTGCGCAGACCGACCAGCGCAGCTTGCGCCTCAATCCGCCAGTCCTCGCGCACCAGCAGGCCGCGCCCCAGCGTAGAGTTGAGGCCCGGCGCCAGGCCGTCGAGCGCCCGCCGCTCGAGCTCCGTCGGATGCAGCCCGAGGCCCAGCAGGCTCAGATTGACGCCGGAAAGGAAGTCCGCGTCGCCCACGGCGACTGCGCCGGATCGGTCTATCGAAAGGCCAGCCCGGGCCTCTAGGGCCGGCCACAGGTCGCGCGCGGCGGTCAGAACATCGAAATGGGGCCTTGCATAGGCGTCCAGCACCGCCTCGAAGGCCGGCGCCAGCATCCCTGCCGCCACGCCCGACGCGCCGCCGGTGGGCGCGCCCGGATCGAACACGGTGACCTCTGCGCCAGCGTCCGCCAGGGCGAGGGCCGTGGTCAGTCCCAGCGCGCCGGCGCCGGCCACGGTAATCTTCGGGCCTCTGCTCATGGCCCTAACGAGCGGGCTTCGCGCCCAAAATCAAGCGCCGAACGCGCCGCGCCGATAGCGCCGCAGCCCCAGATGGAAGAGCCCCGCGGCGATCGCGGCGTAAGCGGCCGCGGCCGCCACCACTACGGCGAAGCCAGCCAGGCTGGGCGCACGCAGCATTTCCACGGGCGCCAGCGCGACGAACCCGGCTGGCAGGATCGTGAAGGCGGCGACCTTCACCAGGCCCTGGTGGATGGAGCCGGGGTAGCTCGACAGCAGCAGGGTGAAATCAGTCAGGTCACGGGCGAAGCTTCGCACCCCGCTCGCCCAGAAGGCCATGCTCGCGAACGAAATCGCCGCGGAGACATAGACCGTCGCGCCGGCGACGATCGCCAGCGCGGCCAACGGCGCCTCGCCAAGCGAGAGCCGCGCGAAGACCGCCAGCACCACAATCCCGGCCGTCAGATCGGCCCAGCCCGAAGCAATGCTTTCGCGGGCCAGCAGGCGCGCAATGACGCCCTTCGGCTGGGTCAGGAGCGCGTCGAGATCGCCGCGCAGGATGCTGACTGCCATGTCGCGATAGCCGCCCGCCAACGCCCCAGCCAACCCGACGATGCACATGGTCAAGCCAAGCAGCAGCGCGACGTCAGCCTGTCCCCAGCCGCCGACGCTGCGGAATCCGGCGAAGAACAGCGCCCAGAGACCCAGGAAAACCACGTCATTGATCAGCATGCCGGCGACCTGCAGGGCGAAGTTGCCCCGGTCCGCGAATGACATCCGCACCGAGGTCGCCGTTTCGGCGGCGTAGAGGCTCAGCATCGCGCGCATCACACCCCTCCCCGCGCCAGCACCTTGGCTAAGCCGCCGCGCCACAACAGGCCGCATGCTCCGCCCAAGGCCAGAATCCAGAGCAACTGCCAGCCCGCGGCGGTCGCGACGTGGGGGGCCGAGGGCTCGATGACCAACGAGGCAGGCCAATAGAGGTGCGCGGCGAACGGCGTCGCCTCGGCGATCCTGCGCATGGCGTCGGGATAGAGCGTCACCGGCGCGTAGAGCCCGCCCAGCAGGAACATCAGCTTCTGGATCACCAGTTGAAACGGCAATACGCGGCGCGCCCAGAAGGCCGCCAGACCCGCCAGCATGTAGAGCAGCAGGCCGACCGCCACGCCCAGCACTCCGACCACCGGCAGCGCGACGAACACCATCGGCTCGGGCCACGCCCGTCCGGTGACAGCCAACAGCGCCAGCGCCGTCGCGCCCAGGGCCGCCAGCCGCACCAGGCCAGCCCCCATGGACTGGGCGAAGACCTGGGCCAGATAGGACTTCGGCCGCAACAGATGCGGCTCGAGCCCGCCAGACCGGATGTCGTCTTCCAGGCGCAGATGGGCGGCAGGCAGCGACAGCGTGATCCATTCGGTCACGCCGATATAGAGCGCGAACCCGCCCACCGGCACGGCGTGGGAGAGCGTTCCCGCCAACCGCTCGGTCGCGACCTTGTCCCAGAGGGCCGAGAGCGTCGCGAGCAGGAGGACGTAGAACAGGCAGCGGCCGGCCAGCACCGGCCACCCCGCCAGGGTCTGACCCGCTCCGATGCGCAGGGCGGCAAGCATCGCGCCCCCGCCGCCGCGCCCGACCTCAGCGCCCCTCGGTAGTGGCGTAGATGTCATGGATCACCTCCTCCATCGGAGGGTCTTCGATGGTCACGTCCTCGACCCCGCCATGCGCGAAGGCCGCGGCGATAACCTGTTCGATCCGCACGGCCGCGGTATCGACCTCCAGGACCGCGGTGTGCTGGGCCGAGGGGCGATGCGTCACGCCTGGGATATCGAGGCGCAGCTCCGGCGCGACCGACTGCAGGGTCACCACCTTCCGGCCGAGGAAGCGGCGGCGAAGCTGATCGGTCGGCTGGTCGACGACGATCCGCCCCTGGTTCACCACGATCACCCGCTCGCAGACCAGTTCGATGTCGCGGGTGTCGTGAGAGGTGAGTGCGACGGTCAGTCCGTGATCGCGCGCATGCTCGCGCACGAAGTCGCGGATCGCGGCCTTGGCGGTGACGTCCAGGCCGATGGTCGGCTCGTCGAGGAACAGCAATTCCGGGCCGTGCAGCAGGCTCGCGGCGATCTCGCAGCGCATCCGCTGGCCTAGCGACATGCGGTGCACCGGCTGATCCATCAGCTCGGCCAGGGCGAAGCGCTCGCCCAATTCGCCGAGCCGGCGCGAAAAGACCGCCTCGTCCTGGTCGTAGATGCGTCTCAGCAGTTCGAAGGAGTCGCGCGCCGGCAGCTCGCCCCACAACTGCGAGCGCTGGCCGAAGACCACGCCGATCCGATAGCTCAGCGCCTTGCGGTCGCGCCAGGGAACGTGGCCTAACACCTGCGCCTCACCGGCGGTCGGCTCCAGCACGCCCGACAGCATCTTCAGGGTCGTGGACTTGCCCGCCCCATTGGGACCGATGATCGCGACGCGCTCGCCGGGCGCGATGTCGAACGACACGCCGTCGACGGCGTCGATGACCACTTGTTTCGAAGAGAAGGCGCCGGCCAGCCCGCGGCCGCGCTTGGTGAAGCTATAACGCTTGCGGAGGTTCCGGACGGTGATCGCGGCGGTCGACATGGGCGGGGCTCGGACGGGAGGCTTGGAGGGCAGGTTCTGGGCATGCGCAAAGGGACGGGCACGGGTAAGCGAGCCCATTGAAATTGCGCATCTGCCAAGCCTGTTTGGCCATTGCTCTCACATCCGGTCGCCACGAACGCGTTCGCGGAACGGGGTTAGCTGTACTTTGAGTTGAGCGAGAACGCAACCGCCGCCGACAGCGGCCGCATCGCACGCCATGTCACCCGGTCCCCGCCAAGGCGCAAGACCGGGATCTATGAAGCAACCGCTACTCCGCGGCGATCGAGATCGCCTTGCCGGAACGGTCCTTGAAGTTGATCTCCTGGAGGTACTTGATCCCCTCCTCGGCGATGTCATCGCCGACCATCTTCTCGCCCTCCGCCTTCAGCTCATCCATGTCGACATAGGTCGCATAGAAGGCGCGGGTCCGTTCGGTGATCAGGCCGGCGTTGAACAACGTCTTGATCAGCACCCGGAAGATGTTGGTCTGACTCTTCAGCCGCTCGCGGCGCGCGTCGTCGTTCTGGATGATGGCGCGAACCTCGGCCTGCACGCGTTCCGGATCCAGGCCGAAGTCACGATACACGCCAGCCTGCTGAACGGGCGAGCCCATGTTGAACAGCAACGACTGGAAGCAGTGCGCAGCCCAGTCCTCGACGATGTTCCGCTCTTCCTCGGTCATCTTCGGAATGGTGCGGTCGGCCCAGATCTTCCCGAACTTGTGGTGGAAGGCCTCATCCGTCATCACAAGCTGGAACAGCTTCTTGGCCAGCGGGTCGCGATTGTATTGGAAGCCGGTGGCGAAGGCGCCCATGGCCAGGCCTTCGACCAGCATCTGCATGCCGATGATCTTCTTGTAGACCTCGGGCGCCTCGATGATGTCGACGAGGAGCCGCTGCAGCACCTGACCGCAAGGCCGCGGCCGTCCCCAGCGCGCCTTGATGTAGCGGGCGAAGGCAGTGACGTGGCGCGCCTCTTCGCGGGTCTGGTTGGCGGCGTATTCCTGCGCGCCCTGATCCTTCAGCACGTGGCAGAGGCTGGCCGACAGGTTCAGCGCGCCCTGCTCGCCATGCAGGATCGACGAGAAGTTCCACAAGGCCATCTCATTGATGAACTTGGCCTTCTGACCGGTCTTCTCCAGGTGATCGAGGACGTACGGCACGCCCAGGCTCATCACCTGATCGTCGGGCAGCAGCGCCTCGTTCTCCATGTCCCAGGGCGCGGAGAAGTCGATGTACTTGGGATCCAGCGGATCCCAGAAGTGGTCGTGCGTCGCCGAGATGATCTTGTCGAAAGCGGTCGAGCGCGCGTTGTAGCGGTCCAGCTCCAGCATCGACTCGAAGTCGTCCGGCGCCACCGCGTCGTACATCACGTCCTTGGTAATGTTGCCATCGGCCATACTGGTGTCCTCCCATGGGCCTTTTGCGGGAGGATCAACCCGTGAACGCCGTTTGGATAGCAACGTTCACCGAGGACGAAACAGCGCCTCCAACCCCTGGATGACGTCATCCATCAGCCGGGCCGAAGCCTCCTCCCCGCTCGGCCGCGCCAACGAGGCCGCGCCGTGACCGCAGGCGAAGACCGCCAGGGCGACCTTGTCGATGACTTCAGGGGCTGCGTCGCGCTGGGCGGGCGATGCGGAAATGGCGGCCTTCAGCACTCCGAACGCGCTCTCGCGCGCCGCCGCGACCTCTGGGCTCATCAGGCACGGATCGAACATCAGCTCGTACAGCGCAGGCTGGGCTCGCGCGAAGTCGAAATAGGCCAGCACGGACGTCCGGATTGGGGTCGCTCCGGGGCCGGGCTTCATCGCTTCCCGCAAGATCGCTTCCAGTTCGCCGAACCCCACGCTCGCAAGCTCCGCCAATAGTGCGGCCTTCGAGGCATAGTGGTGATAGACCGATCCCGGCGCGATGCCGGCGCGGGCGGCCAGCGCTCGCAGGCTCAATTCGGAACGCCCGCCGGCCTCAAGCAGGGCGCGGGCCTCGGTAAGCAGTTGGCTGCGAAGATTGCCGACATGATAGGGGCGTCGGCGCAGGGCCGCGTCGGTCCAGGACATCAAGCCTCCCCCGCCGCGTTTCGTTGGTCGCCGACCATCCTTCGAGTCATGCAGGCCTCCCGTTAGGTGAACAATGTTCCCAACGCTCCTGCCTTGTCGAGCCGCAAAGAGCGCGCCCTCCCGTCGATGTTACCGTTGATAACCTATGATCCGCCCGCTAGCCTTTTCGCAAAGCGGAGAGGAAACGAAGCATGGGCGGGGACGTGAAGGTCGCCATCTTAGGCGCTGGTTTTGCTGGCCTTTGCATGGGCCTGAGACTGAAGGCGCAGGGCGAGACCTCCTTCGTCATTCTCGAAAAGGCCGATCGCGTCGGCGGCACCTGGCGCGAAAACATCTATCCCGGCGCGGGCTGCGACATCCCCAGCCATCTCTATTCCTATTCGTTCGAGCCCAACCCCGACTGGCCGGAAGTCTATTCGACCCAACCCGATATCTTGGCCTACATCGAAGGCGTCGTCGAAAGGCATGAGCTGGCCGGCCACATCCGCTTCGGCGCGGAAGTCACCGGCGCCGCCTGGGACGAGGCCGCCCGACACTGGCGGATCAGCTTGGCAAACGGCGAGACCGTCAACGCCGAGTCCTTCGTCACCGCTTGGGGCCAGCTGAATCGCCCTAAGCTCCCGCCCATCGAGGGGCGCGACAGCTTCGCCGGCCCTGCCTTTCACTCCGCACACTGGGACCGCGACGTCGACCTGGCCGGCAAGCGCGTGGCGGTGATCGGCAACGGAGCCAGCGCCATCCAGTTCGTGCCCGAAATCGCCAAGGCCGCAGGCAAGCTGACCCTCTTCCAGCGCTCACCCAATTGGATCGTGCCGCGGATGAACCGCCCCTACACCGACGAGGAAAAGGCCGGGTTCCGAGCCGATCCCTCGGCGATGACCAAGGTCCGCCACGAAATCTTCCGCATGGCCGAGGACCGCCTACTCGCCAAGCGGGCGGGAACCGCACCGGTGGAGGACCCGCCCATCCCGCTGGCGCACCTGCACGCCCAGATCGCGGATCCGGAACTGAGGGCCAAGCTGACGCCGGACTACGAAATCGGCTGCAAGCGCGTGCTGATCTCCAACGACTTCTATCCCGCCCTGGCCCGGCCGAATGTCGAGCTGGTGGTGGAGGCGATCGCTCAGATGACCCCGGCCGGCGTCGTCGACGCCACCGGCCGCCTGCACGAGGTCGACGTCGTGATCTATGCGACCGGCTTCGAGACCAAATCCTTCGCCGGGGAGACGGCTATCACCGGGCTGGAAGGCCTCAGCCTCGCCCAGGCCTGGCGCCACGGGCCCGAGGCCTACCTCGGCATCACGGTCTCCGGTTTCCCCAATCTTTTCATGCTCTACGGGCCGAATACGAACCTGGGGCACAACTCGATCATCTACATGATCGAGGCGCAGGTGGGGTACGTGCTTCAGGCGCTGGCCCAGGAGCGGCCGCTGGCGGTCAGACGCGAGGCGATGGCCGCCTACAACGATCAGATCCAGGCCGAGCTCGCCCACACGCCCTGGGCCGGCGCCTGCACCAGTTGGTACAAGACCCCGGAGGGCAAGATCCTCAATAACTGGCCTGGCTCGGCGCAGGCCTATGCCGAGGCGGTCGCACGCTTCGACGTCGAGGCCTACGAGGAGATCCGCGCCGCCGAGCCGGCCGAGTAGATCAGCCGAACACGAAGTCGGCGGCGATCAGCGCCGACTTCGACACCCCGAGAAGGACGATGGTCTGGCCATCCAGTTCGATGACCGTATTGCCGCCCTCCTCGACGAACCTGGCCGACAGGGCGGTAAAGTCAGCGGCGTCGGTCGGCGAGATGCGGATCTGGTCACCCTCGGCATGCGAGAAGTCCATGACCACGTCGCGCCCGCCGCCGCCGCTGAAGTTGAACAGATCGGCTCCAGCGCCGCCCACCAGCACGTCGTTCCCCAGGTCGCCGGAGATGTAGTCGTCTCCATCGCCCCCGACCACGGTGTCGTCGCCCTGGCCGCCCAGCACCGTGTCGCGACCCAGGTCACCCAGGACATAGTCGTTGCCGACGCCGCCTTGGACGAAGTCGTCCCCCTGCCCCCCGAACACTGTGTCGTCGCCGAGGTCGCCGAACAGCACGTCGTCGTCGGTGGCGCCGTGCACGAAATCGTCGCCCTGCCCGCCGCGGACGGTGTCATCGCCGCCGCCGCCGATCAGCGTGTCGTCGCCCGTGTTGCCGTGGATGAAGTCGTGGCCGCCGACGCCCGTGACGCTATCGTCACCTGGCCCCGCCGACACCGATCCGCCCTCCAGCGGCAGGACAATTACGTCGTCTTCGCTAACCACTGGCGGCGGCGGGACGTAGCCGACCTGGTAATTGTTCGAGATCGCGATCCCCGAGCCGGAATTGCCTGCCGCGTCCACGACAAGTGAAGTGTCCAGCACAATCAGGTTGGTCGCATCGACAGTGCCGGCGGTCGGCGTGAGCGTCATGGTCCACGTTACGCCGCCATCCGCACTGCTCAGGCCCGACAACGTTCCGTTGGCGACCGACAGGTCCGAGGCATCGAAACCCGTCACTGCTTCCGAGAAGGTGATCGTGACCTGGCTCGTTTGTCCGGCCTGCAACTGGGTGGAGGCGACCAAAATGGTCGCGGTCGGCCGGAGGGTGTCGATCGCGTAGTCGTTCGAAGGCGTCGCCCCCACCCCGGCGTTGCCGATGGCGTTGGTCACACCGGCCATGTCCAGCGTGATGAGATTGCCACTATCCGAGATATTGGCGTTCGGCGTCAGCGTCGCCGTCCAGGTGACGCCGCCATCGGCCGAGGAGAGATTGGACAGCGCGCCATTTTCGACGGTGAAATCACCGCTATCCAGGCCGCTGACCGCCTCCGAGAAGGTTATGGTGACGTCGCTGGTCTGCCCGACCCTCAACGCGTTCTCATGAACAATGACATCCGCCGTCGGGACGATGGTTTCGACCGCGTAGTTGTTTGAGCTCGTCGTGCCAATTCCGGCGTTCCCAGCGAGGTCGCTGTAGCCAGTATTGTTCAATACGATGATATTGCTGGTGTCGCTGACGTTCAGGCTAGGCGTGAACGTCGCGGTCCAAGTGATCCCCCCGTCGTCGCTCGTCACCATCGACAGTGTGCCGTTGGCGACCAACAGATCGCTATTGTCGAAGCCGGTCACAGCCTCCGAGAACGTGAACGTCACCAACGACTGCTCGCCGGCCTTGATCGTCGTGTCCCCCACGACGATGGTCGCCGCCGGCCGTTGCCCATCGAGCGCATAGTTAGGTGAATCGACAGCGCCGACACCCGCGTTGCCGGCCCCGTCCTGCACCCCGTCCATCGCCACCGTGATAACATTGGACGTGTCGGTCGCCCCGGAGGACGTAAGCGTGGCCGTATAGGTGATGTTGTCGCTGGTGGCTAAGTTCGACAGCGTCGCATTCGGCGAGGTCACATCGCCGAGGGTGAATCCGGTGACGGCTTCGGAAAACGTGAACGTCACCTGGGTGGCTTCGCCGACCGCCAGGTTCGTGTCTGCGATCGCAATATTGAGGGTGGGCCGCAGGGTGTCGAAGGTGATCGGCAGGCTGGCGGCCCCGCCTCCCGCGTTGCCAAACCCATCGGTATAAGAGCCCCGCACGACCGAGATACTGCCCACGCCCGCGTTCACATCGGAATTCGGAGTGAAGATCGCGTGGTAAACGCCACCGCCTTCATTGGTCGGGCCGGAGAGGGTTCCACCAGACAAGACGATGTCGTTCAGTCCGAAGCCCGACGGCACGTCAGAAAACGTAAAGGTGATTGAGCTCTTTTCATCCGCCTTGAGCGTCAATTGGTCGGCGGTAATCGCCACTGTGGGTCCGCGAGTATTGATTATGATCGCCGCACTCGAGGCTCCTGCTCCGCTGTTTCCCGCGAGGTCTGTGTAAGAACCCGCGGCAATCGAAACAGACCCCAGGAGGCCGCTCACTCCTCCGTCGGGAGTAAACTCAGCCGTGTAGACCAGGGGATTGGCGGTGGCGGAGAACTCCGACACAGTTCCGCCGATCCACGACAGGTCGTCGAAGCTGAATCCCGACACCGCTTCGGAAAAAGTGAGGGTGATCTTTGCGGTCTCGCCGGACAGCAACGAGGAGGTTGAGGATGAGATCGCGACAGTCGGAGCGAGCGTGTCGATGGCGTAGTTGGCGGAGTTGGCCGTACCCACCCCTGGCTCGCTGGTGGAGTTGCTGATCACTCCGGCCAAGTCGACCGTGATGACGTTGGTCGCGTCGGTTATCCAGACATCGGGCGTGAAGGTGGCCGCATAGGTGACGTTGTCCGCGGTGGTGAGCCCGCTCAATGTCCCATTCGGAGCGGTGAGGTCCCCGAGATCGAAACCCGTAACCGCCTCGGAGAAGGTGAAGGTTACCTGCGAGGTCTCCCCCGCCCGCAGGGTCGGATCGAGGAAGTCCGCGGAGACGAGAGTCGGAACGGGCATACGGAACTCCAAAAGCAACTGCCGCGCCATGCCACAGCGCAGCGCGTACTACCACCCACAGTGGAGGTTAACGATTTGGTCGCTCCGATCAGGCGGCCCTGACCTCATCGCCCGCCAGCACCTGCTGAAGCGCCTCGAACAGCCGGCCCACCTCGATCGGCTTGGGCACGAAGCCGTCCATTCCGGCGCCGGCGTATTCGGCGACCTGATGAGCCATGGCGTTGGCGGTCAGGGCGATGATCGGCGTGCGCTCGCGCCCTTCGCTCTCTTCCCTGGCGCGGATGGCCGCGGTAGCGGTCGGGCCGTCCATGTGGGGCATCTGCACGTCCATCAGAATGACGTCCCAGCGTTCGCGCTCCCAGGCCTGCACGGCCTGCAGGCCGTTCTCCACGACGACCGGCTCGACCCCGATCTGGTGAAGCAGGGTGCGCAGGACCAGTTGGTTGACCGTGTTGTCCTCCGCCGCCAGCACCCGAAGCGTCGAACAGGCCAGGCCCTCGGCCGGATGATCCTCCACAGTCGGCGGTGTCGGCAGGAGAACCGCGGCGCCGACCCACGCCAGCGGCAAGGCGACCTGGAACACCGTGCCCTCGCCCAGTTGGCTGCTGGCGCCGATGGTCCCGCCCATCAGGCCGGCCAGTTCACGACAGATGGCTAGGCCAAGGCCCGTGCCGCCATAGCGGCGGGTCGTTGAAGCGTCGGCCTGTTCGAACTTCTGGAACAGGTTGGCCAGGCGCTCAGGCGGAATGCCGATGCCGGTATCCGAGACGCTGAGCCTCAGCTCGCCGTCACAGCGATCGACGCTGACCCGGACCTCGCCCTGTTCGGTGAATTTCAGAGCGTTGGAAACCAGGTTGTAGAGGATCTGCCGCACGCGGGTGGAGTCGCCGCAATAGACGCCGAGCGCCGCTGGCGTGATCGCCAGATCGAAGGACAGCCCCTTCTTGTTCGCTATCGCCGTGAACGCCGCATGGGCGCCTCGCGCCAGGGCCGCCATGTCGAACTCGGCCTCCTCCAGCTCCAGCTTGCCCGCCTCGATCTTCGAGAGATCGAGAACGTCGTTGAGGATCGCCAGCAGGGTCTCGCCGGACTGACGGATGACGTCCAGCCGCTCGCGCTGGATGTCGGACAGGCCATTGTCCATCGCCATGGCCTGGGCCATCCCCAGTACGCCGTTCAGCGGGGTGCGGATCTCGTGGCTCATGGTGGCCAGGAAGGTCGACTTGGCCCGGTTGGCCGCCTCTGCGTCCTCCTTGGCTTGGATCAGAGCGCGCTCGCCTTCCTTGCGCTCGCTGATGTTCTGCATCGCTCCGATGAGGCGGACCGGCCGCCCCTGCGTATCGGTGATCAGGCGCGAGGCGCCGATCGTCCAGACCTCGCGGTTGTCGTTGCGGGCGACGCGGTACTCGGGGCTGTAGGGCTCGCCCTCCTCCACATGCCGCCGCCAGGCCTCGACCACCATGTCCCGGTCGCGGGGGTCGATAGAGCAATAGACGTCGCGGAACAGCTCCTCATACGTCTTAGGCTCGGTGAAAAAGGTGTCCTCCGCCCCGGCCTTGATCAGCTCGCGGCGGACATAGTCCATCTCGTAGACGTGGATGTCGGCGATCTCCATCGCCAGCATCAGCCGCTGTTCCGAACGCTCCGTCGCTTCCAGGGCCTCCACCATATCGGTGATCTCGTGGGTCGCGATGATCACGCCGCCCACCGAGCCATCGGCGTTGAGCCAGGGCGCCAGTTCGGCCCGGTACCATCTCGCCTCTCCGTCCGGCCCAGTGACCGGCACGCGGTCGGCCCGGATCGGCTCGCCGCACAGGACGCGGTCGAACACCTCCGTCCAACGGGCGTACATGTGGGGCGCGAGCTCGTAGATCGTCCGCCCGTAGATGACCTGGCCCTCCAGATCGAGGTTGCGTATCCAGCGCGGGCTTGCGCCCTGCACCCGCATCTCGCGATCCGTCAGCACCAAGGCCACGGGCATCGCCTCGACGATGGCGCCAAGGGTGGCGCGCATCGCGTCCCGCTCGCGGCGGCTTTCCTCCTGGGCCTTGCGCGCCTGCGCCCGCGCCCACTCGTCCGCGACGAAGGCGGCTAGGTCGGACAACTGCGAGGCCAGGCTCGCATCGTAGGGCTTCGGCTCGCAGGCGAAGATGGCCAGCACGCCCGGCGTCGTGCCGTCGGCCAACTGGATCGGCGCGGCCACGTACGAGCGCAGGTACGGCGGCCCGGTCACCAGTCGACTGGTGCTGAACCGCTCGTCGGTGAGCGCATCCTCGATCCAGAGAAGCTCACCGTGCGACAGCGCAAGTTCCGCGGCCTTGTCGCTCTGAGGCATGATCTCGCGATCGCGGCTGCGCCAGAGCTGCCCGTCCTTGACGAAGATGACGTGAGCGTCGAGCGCCGCGAACAGGGTCCGGGCGATACGGGTCGCGCGATCGCAGATGGCCTGCGAAATATCCAGGCCAAACGGCCTCGGCTCGTCGTCCCCCATGCCGACTCCCCCGTTATATTTGTATTGTCAGCAGGATAAGGGTGAATGGCTCAGGTTAAGGCCGGATGA
>JAEXKM010000368.1 GCA_023445705.1 Pseudomonadota bacterium | reverse complement strand
AGCTTCACCCCCAGCCAGACGGTCGAGGCCTCGTTCGGGAACTACGATTTCCGGCAGGGCAAGGTGATCCTCACCGGTCCGCTGAATGATCTCATCGCCTTCCGCACCGCCGCTTTCGTGACCCAGGCCGACGGCTGGGTTTCAACGCCGCTCCGCCCCGGCTTCCTGCAGGCGGCGGCCGCGAAAGGCATCTACGCGCCGACCGCAACCGACGACACCAAGACCGCCAGCACCTCCCGTTGGGGCGTGCGCCAACAGTTCCTGCTCGAGTCGGGCAATCTGCGGATCAATCTCTCCGGCGACCTGAACATCGAGGACGACAGCTCGTCGGGCTTCAGCTCGGGCGGCGGGATTCAAGAGCTCTTCGGTCCCGGCAACTGGGGCATAAACACCACCGCCGCGCAGCAGACGCGGGTCACCAACGCGCTCACGGCCCTTGGCCAGCTTTCGAACTTCGGCGGGGTGCAGGGTTGGGTTCCGACGGTCGCCCCGGACTCGAATATCAGCAACAACTACAATCACATGCACACCAAGAACGCCGGTGTGTCGGTGACGGTCGACTACGACTTCGAGAAAGCGACCCTGACCTCGATCAGCGCCTGGCGCCTTTGGACCTTCGATCCGCCCCAGGACAGCGACGGCTCGCCGCTCGACATCTATCAGAACATGGCGATCAGCCGCAGCCAGCAGCTCAGCCAGGAATTCCGTCTGGCGTCCAAGAACCCTGGCCCCATCGAGTGGCAGGTCGGAGCTTTCCTTTATTATTCAAAGCTCAATGACCACTACGTGATCCACCAGTTCGGCGCCGACGTCATCCCCTGGTACAACGCCTACAACACGGTGGCCGGAACGGCGTTCACGCCCATTCCGCTGTCGTTCCGGTCTCAGCTGACCGGCGCCCAGATCATCGAAAACACCCATGTCGAGAACACCAACGTCGCCGCCTATGCGCAGGCGACCTGGCATATCAACGACGCGCTCGAGCTGACCGGCGGTCTCCGCTACACCTACGATCGAAAGACCGGCAGCAGCCCCGTCGACACCAGCCTGATGCCGACCACTCTCCCCGCTGGGGTGACGAACGCGCAACTGAACGCCTTCTACAACGCGATCGACGCGGTGATGCGCAATCCGGGCGTGTCCTACACCCTGCCAGGCTATCCGACGGCGCCCGCGACCACCGGCTATGCGCTCGACCTGTCGACCTCGGCCGACAACATCTCCGGCACGATCAGCCTGTCCTACAAGGTCACGCCGGACATCACGACCTACTTCACCTACGCCACGGGCTTCCAGGCCGGCGGCCTGGACCTCAACAACCGCGCGCTGGATCCCTCGGCCCCGGCCGTCGAGCCCACCGACACAGACAACATCGAGGTCGGCGTCAAAGCCTACCTGTTCGACCGCCGGCTGACGCTCAACCTGGCCGCCTATCAGCAGACCCTGGAGGGCTTCCAGACCTCCATCTCCTACACCCTGCCGAACGGCACGCCGCAGCGGGGCGCCACCAATGTCGGCGACATCCGCGCGCGCGGCTTCGAGTGGAGCGCGGTGGCCGCCCTGGGCTACGGCCTGCGCCTGACCTTCGACGGGAACTACAACGACGCGGTCTATACCCGTGCCCCGTCGCTCCCGGCCCCGGCTGAGCTCAGCTACAACGGCGTGGCGACGATCGACGCCAAGGGCCAGACCGCCCCCTACGCCCCCAAGTGGGCGCTCTCCGTCACGCCGTCCTGGGAAACCCAGATCGCGCCCGGCACCGACTTCTACGCCTTTGCGGAATACTCCTACACCAGCTCGTTCAGCACCGGCGTGACCCAGTCGATCTACACCCAGGTGCCGTCCCAATTTAACCTGAACCTCCGGGCCGGGGTGCGCCTGGACGACGGCGAGTACGACATCTCGCTCTATGCGAACAACGCGACCGACGAGAAGAACATCATCTCGCAGGGCCTTCTGGCGGCGCCCTCCGGCGCGGGCGTGACGGCCTATCTCGGCCGCACCGTCACCTACAACCAGCCTGCGCGCTACGGCGTCACCCTGCGGGCGAAGTTCTAAGGTCCCGCCGCCAGCTCCCGAGGCTGGCGGCGTCCCTACTTCAGGTATCGCATCTGGATGGCGATCCGGTTGTCGCCCTCGCGGACCGGGAACCGAACCGCCCTGAACGGGGGCAGGCCAGTTCTGGTCGGCGCGTCGTTGGAGAAGCCGAAGCCCTCGGTCGGCCTCCCGACCTTGTCGCGGTTGAAGTCCTGATCGCCGTTGGCGTCGTGATAGACGGCGATCGCATAGGTCCCGGCCCGAGGCAGATAGAAACAGGCGCTTGTCGTCGGGACGCTGGCCTTCACACGCTGGCGCGCCAGCTTCCCCTTGGGCGCTAGGAAGCGCTTGGCGTCGTCCGGATAGATCGTCACCGCCACCTGGCCCTGCGCGGCCCGGACATTGGTGACCTGCACGTCAAGACGAACCCCCGTGGGACGGCCGTCGCACTCGTCGGCGAAGGCCGGCGCCGCGCCCAGCAATCCGGTCGCCGCAAGCGCCAGGAGACCGGTTCGTGCTTTCATGAAATTCCCCGACTCCCTATGGTGCGGCCGCGGCGGTTTGCGCCGAAGCAGCAGGCTGCTGGATGAGTAACGAGACCGCCCGAAACTTCGGCTATCCCGCCACCACCGTGGCCGAAACCGACCGCTGGCTGGTGCTTGTCCGCCCCAAGCAGCCGACCTTCGGCTCCCTGGTGCTGGTCTGCAAGGACCAGGCCCGCGCCTTCTCCGACCTCAGCCCCGAGGCCTTCGCCGACCTTCAGGTCGCCGTGGCCGGCGTCGAGCGCCTGCTCCGCGCCAAGGTCGACTACCAGAAGATCAACTATCTCATGCTGATGATGGTCGATCCTGACGTGCACTTCCATGTCATTCCGCGTTACGAGGGCGCCCGCGAATGTGGTGGGGTCAGCTTCCCCGACGCCGGATGGCCCGGTCCGCCGGCGCTCGCCTCGGCGGTCGAACTCTCGCCGCAGATGCTGGCCGAGCTGACCGAGGAACTGCGCCGCGACTGGTCGGCGGTTTGATGCGGCTCCTGCTGATAGATCGCTACGTCCTGCGCATGACGATCGCGCCGATGGTCGGCTGCCTGGCCGTGACCCTGGTCGCCCTGCTGCTCGAACGCGCCCTTCGCCTCCTGGACCTGCTCTCGCAGAGCGCCGAGCGCTTCGGCTATGTGGTTCAGCTCACCGGCCAGCTGGTCCCGCACTATCTGGGGCTCGCCCTCCCCGTCGCCTTCTTCGTCGCGCTCTTCATCGTCATCACCCGGCTCAGCGACGGTTCGGAGACCGACGCCCTGCTGGCCAGCGGCTTTTCCCTGACCCGCCTCTCGGTCCCCTTCGTGGGCCTTGGGGTGACGTTGATGGCGCTCAGCATCGTCGTCTTCGGCTACGCCCAGCCCTATAGCCGCTACGCCTACCGCGCGATCATGCACAGCGCGGCCACCGCCGGCTGGAACGGCCAGATTCAGGCCGGCGCCTTCGTCAGCGACGGGGACGTTACCATGACCGCCGACGCGGCGGACCTGAAAGGCCAACGCCTCGAGCACCTCTTCATCCGCCGACTCACCACCGAGGGCCGCGAGGAAACCATCACCGCCGAGGCCGCTGACCTCACCGTCTCCCCGGACGGCGCCACCGTCACCCTGAACCTGCGCAACGGCCGCCGGGTGATCCAGACGGCGACCGGCGGCTACGACATCCTGCAGTTCCAGTCCTTCGTGACCGAGGCGCCCCTCGCGGGCTCCCAGGCCCTGCTCCGCGCCCGCGGCGGCGACGAGCGCGAACTCACCCTGACCGAGCTCGCCGAGGCCGCACGGGCCAAGAACAGCATCATTCCCGCCGCCACCCTGAAGGCCGAGCTCTACGGGCGCCTGGCGCGCGCGGCCTTCCTGCCGTTCCTGCCGCTGATCGCCTTCCCGCTGGGTCTGGCCGCCAAGCGCGGCAAGCGCGGCGCCGGCCTCGTCTTCGCCGGCGTCCTGCTCCTGGCCTTCCAGCACTCGCTGCAGCTTGGCCAGGGCTTGGCCGAGGGC
>JAEXKM010000367.1 GCA_023445705.1 Pseudomonadota bacterium | reverse complement strand
GATTTCGATCGGCATGAAGGCGTGATCGACGCCGCAGAGCTCAGAGCACTGGCCATAATAGGTGCCGGTCTTCTCAGCCTTGAACCAGGTCTCGTTGATACGGCCGGGGACCGCGTCCATCTTCAGACCGAAGGCCGGCAGAGCCAGCGAGTGGATCACGTCCGCGCCCGTCACGAGGACTCGAACGGTCTTGTTCACCGGCACAACCAGCGGCTCGGTGGCGGCCAGGCGGTACGGAACGTCACGCTTCTTGGCTTCGTCCTCGGGCAGCATGTTCGAAACGAACTCGCTGACGTTCTGGTCGGGAAGCTCGTAGCCCCAGTACCACTGATAGCCCGTCGCCTTAACGGTCAGGTCCGGCTTGGGCATGTCGTGATAGGCGAACAGCAGCCGGAACGAGAAGATCGCGATGAACATCAGGATCAGGACCGGGACGACCGTCCAGATCACTTCGATCACCGTGTTGTGGCTCCACTTCGCCGGAACCGGGTTCGCGCGCTTGTTGTAGCGCACGACCACCCAGATCAGCAGCGCCAGCACGAACAGGGTGATGACCGTGATGATCGGCAGCAGAATAAAATCGTGGAAATTGTGCGCCGCGTGCTTGAGCGGCGAAGCGGCCGGCTGCAATCCGATGCCGCCGGGCGTCGGCTGCCCCATCAAATCTTCCGCGAACGCCTGGACGCCCCAGAACGCCGACGTCGCGCCCGCAGCGGCCGCCGCCGCCCACGTCCGCATGCCCTGAACCCTAGACTTCATGTCCCCTCGGTCTGCTTGGCCGGCCGCGCCTCGCGAAAGACGATCGCCCCCGCCGACTGGAATCGAGATGGAGCGCCGCGCAAACACGAGGCCCCGCCCTTAAGCCGGGGTGCATACGCGCTCTCCCTGGCCTTGCCAAGGCGCTAAGGCTTCCTATGGCGCGAAGTCTTGCCGCCAAACGACGATCTTTTTGCTGGCGGGCGCACGAATTTCGGCGTTTTGCGGAGTCTGGCAGGCTGAACGAGGCAAAGAATGCATCCTTCCCCGGAGGAAGAAGCCCGCATCCGGCGCGACTTTGCGCAGGTGGTGAACATGAGCCCCGCGGCGATCGAGGCCTGGCTGGACACGGACGAAAGCAGGAAGGTCGGCTTCGTCCGCCCAGGGGAGCAAGAATCAGTCGGCCGGCAGTCCGGCCGCCGCATCCTGCAGATCCTGTCGACGCCGGCCGATGATCTTTCACCGTCGGACTACGGCCATATGAAGAAGGTCATCGGCTTCGCCCGCCGCCATCTCGCCCAACGCCCCTGGGGCGACGTCACCAGAACCCGCTGGCGATGGTCGCTGATGAACTGGGGACATGACCCGCTGATCAGGCGCGAGACGCCGCCGGGGTGACGCGAGCCGCTTGAGTCCCTATTTTTGCAGCTGAAGTTTTCTTGAAAGCAGATCGCCGATGAACGCCCTCTCTCCCGCCGCATCGATCCTGGAGTCCGCTGGCGTCGCCCCGGAGCGGGCGCGCGAGATCCTCGGCGAGGCGCTGAACGGCGCCGACGACGGCGAACTGTTCGTCGAACGCTCCGAGAGCGAAGCCTTCCTGTTCGATGACGGTCGTCTGAAGTCGGCCTCTTATGATTCGTCGGAAGGCTTCGGCCTGCGGGTGGTCGCCGGCGAGACGGCTGGCTACTCTCACTCCAGCGAGGTCTCCGAAGCGGCGATCAAGCGCGCGGCGCAATCCTCGGCCCTCGCCAAGCGTGGTTATTCCGGCGTTTCAGCCGAAGGCCCGCGGGCGACCAACGCCAAGCTTTATGGCGAGGACGACCCGACCGCCTCGCCCGACTTCTCCGACAAGGTCGCCCTGCTGCAGGAAATCGACGCCTGGGCGCGGGCCCGGGACCCACGGGTCGTGCAGGTCATGGCCAGCCTGGCCGGGGAACGGCGGATCGTGGAGATTCTGCGCGCCGACGGGCGGCTGATCCGCGACGTACGGCCACTCTGCCGCGTCAACGTTCAGATCACCGTCGAGAAGGACGGCAAGCGCGAGAACGGCTTCTCCGGCGCCGGCGGACGCGCGGGCTTCGAAGCTTGGATCTCGCCCGACAAGTGGCAGGACCAAGCCGAAGAGGCCCTGCGACAAGCCTTGGTGAACCTGGACGCTGTCCCCTGCCCCGCGGGCGAGATGGACGTCGTGCTCGGGCCGGGCTGGAACGGCGTGCTGCTGCACGAAGCGGTGGGCCATGGGCTGGAAGGCGACTTTAACCGCAAGGGCACCTCGGCCTTCTCCGGACGGATCGGAGAGCGCGTCGCCGCTCCGGGCGTGACCGTCTTCGACGACGGCACCCTGCCCGGCCGCCGTGGCTCGCTGACCATAGACGACGAGGGAACCCCGACCGAGCGCACAGTGCTGATCGAGGACGGTATCCTGGTCGGCTACATGCACGACCGGATGAGCGCACGCCTGATGGGCCTGACCGCGACTGGAAACGGCCGGCGGCAGTCTTATGCGCACATGCCGATGCCGCGGATGACCAACACCGCGATGATGGCCGGCGCGCACAAGCAGGAGGAGATGATCGCCTCCACCAAGCGCGGCCTCTACTGCGCGAACTTCGGCGGCGGCCAGGTGGATATCACCAACGGCAAGTTCGTCTTCCAGTGCACTGAGGCCTACCTGATCGAGGACGGGAAGATCACCACGCCGGTCAAAGGCGCGACCCTGATCGGCGATGGCCCTTCGGCCCTGACCCGCGTCACCATGATCGGCGACGACTTTGACTTCGATCCCGGCGTCGGTGTCTGCGGCAAGTCCGGGCAGAGCGTGCCGGTCGGGGTGGGCCAACCCTCGCTGAAGATCACTGGCCTGACGGTCGGCGGGACCAACATCTAGACACGTCGCGCACCAAGGTTACCAGCGGCAACCTTTCTCCGATTTAATCCACCTTTCAGGGATTTAATTGGTTTCGCCCCGGGGACGCAGGCCACTTGCCGGTGTCTTCGGGGAGCTTTGTTACATGATCGTTCCGGCCCTGGCCTCGGCATTGGCCCTCGCCGCACCTGACACACCGCCGCTCGCCGCTGCGCCCGTCGCCGGCGCGGGGCCGGTCAGCGGGGTGATCAGCTATCCCCCCGAGTTTTTCGCCGCCGCCCAACCAGCCAACGCCGAGGAAATGCTTCTGCGGCTGCCCGGCTTCAACCTCGACCTGGGGGCTGACGTGCGCGGCTTCGAGGGCGCGGCCGGCAACGTCCTGATCGATGGCCGGCGGCCTGCCACCAAGACCGACAGCCTGCAGGAGATCCTTCGCCGCATCCCCGCCTCGCAAGTCGCCCGCATCGACCTGATCCGCGGCGGCGCGCCGGGCATCGACATGCAGGGCAAGTCGATCCTGGCCAATGTGGTCCGCAAGCCCGGCGGCGGCATGCGCGGGCTGGCCGCGCTGTCCGGGCGCACCGTCTATGACGGTCGCGGCAATCTTAGCGGCCGGCTCGAACTGTCGGGCGGCAAGGACGACCGGACCTGGGAAGCTTCGGCCGTGGTCGGCATGGGAATCGACGACGGCGTCGGCGAAGGTCCGCAAGTACGGCTAGGCCCCGACGGGACGCCGCTGCGGCTGTCGGACGTCGACGGCGAGGGCGACACGATCCAGGAGACCCTGACGGCTTCCTACTCGATGCCGCTGCTGGGCGGTCAGGCCAAGGTCAACGGCCGGCTGTTCAACGACAACTTCAAGTTCGACGAGACGAACACGATCACCTTCCCGGCGCCGGGATTCGAGAGCACGATCGAGCACTACGACGAATTCCAGACGGAGCTGGGCGGGAGCTATCTGCGCGACTTCGGCTCCAAGACCTCGCTGGAGTTGATTGCGATCCGCCAGGACGCGCAGATCGATATCGCGCAGGACTTCGCCTCGGCGCCGGTATCGGCCAACTTCACCCTCGATCGGCGGACCAGCGAGAGCATCGGCCGCGCGGTGCTCAGACGCCGCCAGAACGACCGCCTTTCGTTCGAGCTCGGCGGCGAGGCCGCGCTCAACGTGCTCAAGAGCCAGACGGGCTATGTCGAGGACGACGTGCCGATCGACCTGCCTGCAGCGAACGTGCGGGTCGAGGAACGGCGGGGGGAAGGCTTCCTGAAGGCGACCTGGCGGCCAAACACCGCCTGGACCCTGGAAGGGGGCCTTCGCTACGAGGCCTCGGCCATCGAGTCGAGCGGCGACGTCGGGCTGGAGAAGACGCTCTACTACGCCAAGCCGCGCTTGGCGCTGACCTGGCAGGCGCGGCCGTCGACCCAGCTGCGCCTGAGGTTCGAGCGGGTGGTCGACCAGCTCGACTTCGATGACTTCGTGGCCGATTCCTCGCTGAACACCGGCGTGGTGACGGCGGGCAATCCCGACCTCGTGCCGGAACAGGCCTGGGTGAGCGAAGTCGCCCTGGAGCAGCGCTTCCCGGGCGGCGCCGTGGTGGTGGTGACTGCGCGCCGCTCAGCGATCAGCGACGTGATCGACCGGGCGCCGATCTTCCTGGCCAAGGGCGTGTTCGACGCGCCCAGCAACATCGGTGACGGGACCAAGGACGAACTGCTGCTGACGGCGACTGTCCCCTTCGCCCCGATCGGGCTGAAGGGCGTCACGCTTCGCGGCGAGGCTACCTGGCGGCGCTCGGAGGTCACCGATCCGACCACCGGCGAGGATCGCGAGATCTCGGGCCTGCGTCCGGTGGAGTGGGAAGCGCATCTGACCCACGATCTGCCGGCCTATCGCTTCAACTGGGGCGTGGACGTCTATGGCGGCTGGCGGGAGACCTACTACCGCTTCAACGAGGTCTCGACCGACAAGCTGAAGACCTTCGTGGTTCCGTTCGCGGAGTGGAAGCCGCGGCCGGACATCATCCTGCGCGCCGAAATCCAGAACGCGACCTCACGCGGCTTCCACCACACGCGTGTCGTCTATGCGGGGCCTCGGGACACCAGCCCGGTCCTCTTCGCCGATGACCGGGATATCCAGATCGGGCCCATGTACTGGATGCGCGTCCGCAAGACGTTCTGATCCCGAAGAAAAGGCCGGACGCTTGGGGCATCCGGCCTTCAAGGGGCTTCAGTTTTCGCGATCGGCCCGCACCGCTGCGGGGCTCACCGCCTGGCGCTCGCCGTCCAGCACCGGCGCGATCGGCTCGGGTTGGGCGTGGGCCGGATCGTTCGCTCCGTGCGACCAGTGCTTGATAAAGAAGCTGAGCACGACGAACGCGACGCCGACGCCGATCCCGGCCCATCCCAGCTTATTGAAGCCGTCGATGGAGGTAGCGAGGGCTGCGGCGGGGTCGAGCACCTGGCCGCCGACGGTTTCGGTTCCCATGGCGCCGGCGATGATGCCGCCGACGTACTGGGCGATCGAGGATGACAGGAACCACACCGCCATCATGAAGGACACGACCGAGGCGACCGAGAGCTTGGTGATCTCAGACAGTCCGACGGGCGAGAGGAAGAGCTCGCCGGTGGTGTGCAGCATGTAGAGCAGCGCCAGCATGATCAGCGGCAGGCGATAGTTCTCGTCGGCCATGCCTTGCGCCCAGACCACGACCAGGAAGCCCAGGCCGACCTGCAGCAGGCCGAGGCCGAATTTCAGCGTCGGGTTCGGATCACGCCGCCGCGCGCCGAGCCAGGCCCACATCGCGGCGAAGACCGGCGCGAAGATCAGGATGAAGCCGGCGTTGAACGACTGCGTCTGCGCCGCCGAAATGCCCATCAGGTCGACGTTGCGGGCGGCGAACAGGTTCAGCGAGGTGCCGGCCTGCTCGAAGAGGGTGAAGAAGACCACCGAGCCGAAGATCAGCACCAGGGCGAGCATCATCCGCTCGCGCTCGATCTTCCCGCACTTGGCCGCCAGGAAGTAGATGATGAAGATCAGCGCCGCGACGGTCGAGAGGCCCAGGGCCCAGCCAACCAGCTGGTTGCTTTGGACCAGCAGCCAGACCGGGATCACGCCCACGAGGGCGCCGATGTAGATCAGCCATTCGCGATTGATCGGACCAGCGATCGGCGCCCTGAGCAGTTCGGGGTTCGGAGGTTCGCCCTTGCCCTGCAGCAGCGGCTTGCCGAGCACGAAGACGACCCAGCCCAGCGCCATGCCGACGCCGGCCAGACCGAAGCCCGCCCACCAGCCGATCGTCTGGCCCAGAAGGCCACAGAGCACCGAGGCCCAGAAGGCGCCGAGGTTGATGCCGTAATAGTAGAGGGTGAAGCCGGCGTCCCGTCGCGGGTCGCCCTGCGGATAAAGCTGCCCGACGATGGTCGAGATGTTCGGCTTCAGGAAGCCGACGCCCATGATGATGAGGGAAACCGCCAGATAGAAGGCGTTCACGCCGAACGGATCGTTTTGCTTCTCCATCGAGAAGCTGCCCTGCAGGAGCACTTGCGGCAGGGAGGCCCCGGGCGTCAGGCCCTTGATCTCCAGGCCACCGTCCTTGTGCGGGCCGAAGTCATAGAGCTTGTCGTCGACCTTGAGCTGGACCGTGCGCGACTCCATGCGCCCCTCGGCGACCACCTCATAGCTCTGACCGGCATAGACCAGTTGCTGGGTCGACGGACGCCCCTCGACGGCCATGGTCAGATGGCCGGCGACGAGGAGAAGCGCGCCGAACGCGACGGCCTTGCGAGTGCCGAGATATCGGTCGGCGAGCAGGCCGCCGATCAACGGCAGCAGGTAAACGAGGCTGGTATAGGACCCATATTGCGCGCCAGCGGTGGCGTCGTCGAAGAGCAGGTGCTGGGTCAGGTAGAAGATCAGGATGGCGCGCATCCCGTAATAGGAGAACCGCTCCCACATCTCGGCGAAGAACAGGATGATCAACCCGCGCGGATGCTGCTTTCGCAACTGCAGGAGCACGGGGATCCCCGTCGCCAAGGTAATGACGATCCCCAGTAGGACTACGATGTTCATGAGGGCGGTGTTCCGATTCCTTCGCGGCCGGCTCTCTCCGGGGAATGTTCCTCCCCACCGGCCAGATTTGGCGCGAGAAGATCACGCGGAAGAGCCAAGCACAAGCAATCGGGCGCCCATCACTTGGCCTGACGGGAGCCCGAGCCCATCTGGAACGTTGCAGCAGGCAAAGGAGGAGCGTCCCTCATGATGACCCCAGGCCCCGACCATCCGATCGATATCAAGCCCGCGAAGACCTACTGGCGGGCGATGTACGGAGAGCACGTGATCGCCGACAGCGGCGACGTCCTGATCCTGCAGGAGGCGGATTATCCGCCGGTGATCTACTTCCCCCGCGCGGACGTCTCGATGGAGTACCTCTCGCGGACGGACCACAAGACCCATTGCCCATACAAGGGCGACGCTTCGTACTACACGATCCTGATGGACGGCCGCTTCGCCGAGAACGCGGTGTGGACCTACGAAGAGCCCTACCCGGCGATGGAGCAGATCCGCAGCCGGCTGGCCTTCTATCCCGACAAGGTCGAGGTCTACGCCGTCGAGGACAAGCTCGCCGACCCGCGGCACCCGCATGCCGACATCGATGAGATCGTGCAGCACACCGACAGCGGCTCGGGCGCGAGCCAGCGCGACCATTGGCCGCCCAACGTCAGCGCCCCTCGTGACGGCGGCGTGGTCTGAGCCCCGTCAGTAGGCGAAGTCTTCGAACACCTGCCGCACGTCGCCCTTCCACGGGCCGTGATAGAGTTCGAGAAGCCGTTCGGCGGGGGTGACCCCGCTGTCGGCGATCTCTTCCAGCTCGCTGAGATAGCCGGTTTCGTCGACCATGCCGGCGCTCAGGCGGTTGCGGTTCTTCAGCCCCTGACGGGCGATCGCCACCATGTCCTTGGCGACATCTTGGACGCTGCGTCCATCGACCTGAGCCTTGAGGCCTAGGCGGGCCACGTCGGCGCGCAGCCGCTCGTGGTCCTCCACCTGCCAGCCCTTGCAGAGATCCCAAGCCGCCGCGAGCGCCGCCTGGTCGTAAAAGATGCCCGCCCACAGCGCGGGGAGCGCACAAAGACGGCTCCACGGACCGGAATCGGCGCCGCGCATTTCGAGGTACTGCTTCAGCCGGACTTCCGGGAACGCGGTGGTCGTGTGGTCCGCCCAATCCTTGATCGTGGGCCGCTCGCCGGGCAGTTCGGCCAGCTCCCCGGCCATGAACTTGCGGAAGGAACGCCCGGAAAGGTCCAAATACTTTCCATCGCGCTTGGCGAAGTACATCGGCACGTCGAGCGCGTAGTTGGCGTAGGTCTCGTAGCCGAAGCCGTCCGCGAAGACGAAGTCGAGCATGCCGGTGCGGTCCGGATCGGTGTCGGTCCAGACGTTGGCGCGGCTCGACAGGAAGCCCGACGGCTTGCCTTCGATGAAGGGCGAATTGGCGAACAGGGCGGTCGCGATCGGCTGCAGCGCCAGGCTGGTCCGGAACTTGGCGACCATGTCCGCCTCCGAGGCGAAATCGAGGTTCGCCTGGACGGTGCAGGTGCGGAACATCATGTCGAGGCCGAGCTTGCCGACCTTGGGCATGTACTCGCGCATGATCTTGTAGCGCCCCTTGGGCATCACCGGGATCTCGTCGCGCCGCCAGATCGGGGTGTAGCCGAGGCCCAGGAAGCCAAGGCCGAGTTCGTCAGCCACCGCCTTCACCTCTTCCAGGTGCTGGCCGGTCTCCTCGCAGATCTCGTGCATCGTCTCGAGCGGCGCGCCCGAGAGCTCGAACTGACCGCCGGGCTCAAGGCTCACATTGGCCTTGCCGCGTTCGAGCGCGATAATGTTCTCGCCCTCGTAGACGCCCTTCCAGCCAAATCGCGTCAGCCCGTTCAGCAAGGCCTGGATGCCCGCGGGGCCATCGTACGGAATCGGTTCGTAGGTCCCGAGCCGGAACACGAACTTCTCGTGCTCTGCGCCGACCCGCCAATTTTCGGCAGGCTTCTCTCCGGCCTCGAACCAGCGGACCAGGTCCTCCAGCGTGAGGGGTCGTTCGTCAGTCACGACGCCGGCCATCTCGTTCTCCCAGCCCAGTCCCAGCAAAAGCGGCGCGATCTTTACGCCGCTCAGACAGGTGGGCGCAATTCAGGAAACCTCAAGGCCACGCCAATCGCCCTGCGCAGCTTGCCAAAGGGTAAGCGCACTGATGGCTGCGGTGTCGGCCCGCAGTATCCTTGGTCCAAGCGTAGCGGGCGTCGCGTAGGGAAGGTTCCGCAAGCGCTCTCGCTCCGCAGGGGAAAAGCCCCCTTCCGGCCCGATCAATATGGCCCAAGGCCCCCCCGGCTGGCCGAACAGCGCCTCAAGCACGGGCTTGGCGTCGCCGGCCTCGTCGCAAAACAGGAGCCGGCGCGACGGGTCCCAGCCGTCGATCAGGTTTCCAAGTTTCGCCGGCTCGAAGATTTCCGGAACGTCGAGGCGGCCGGTCTGCTCGGCGGCTTCCGCGGCAATCGCGGCCAAGCGATCGACTCGGGTGCGTTCGGCGTTGGTGCGTTCGGTGAGAACCAGGCGCACCCTCCGCGCCCCCAATTCAGCGGCCTTCTCCACGATGGTTTCGACACGCGAGCGCTTAACCAGGGCGATAATGAGTTCGACATCCGGACCGAAGTCCTGCGTCCGCTGGAGCGCCACCGGCCGCAAGATCACGCCCCGCTTGCCGGAAACCTCGATGACCGCCCGCCACTCACCGTGCCGCCCGTTGAACAGCAGCACCTCATCGCCCACGCCCCGCCGCATGACGGAGGTGAGGTAGTGGCTCTGCCCATGGTCCAGCGCCACGGCGACGCCCTCGGCAAGGTCGGCGGAAACGAACAGTCGGATCATGGAAGGAGGTTCTAGCGCTGGCGGCGCGATCAGGACTAGGCTCCTCGCATGGCAAAGTCAGATAACGACGACGCATACGAGGCCGAACTGGCGCAACTGCAGTTGGCCCTGGTGCGATATCAGCAGCGCGCCATGAAGGGCGGCGACAAGGTCCTGATCATCTTCGAGGGCCGGGACGCCGCAGGCAAGGACGGCGCGATCAGCCGGATCACCGAGCACATGTCGATCCGCGCCACGCGGGTCATCGCCTTGCCCAAGCCCACCGAGCTCGAGACGAGCCAGTGGTACTTTCAGCGATACGTGCCGCATCTGCCGGCGGCTGGCGAAGTCGTGATCTTCAACCGCTCCTGGTACAACCGGGCCGGCGTCGAGCGAGTTATGGGATTTTCGACGCCCGCCGAGCAGGAGATTTTCCTGCGGGATGTGCCGCACTTCGAACAGATGCTGGTCGAGAGCAGCCTCAAACTCGTGAAGTTCTGGCTGGACATCAGCCGCAAGGAACAGGGCGATCGCCTGAAGGATCGGCGGGAAGATCCGCTGAAAGCCCTCAAGAGCAGCGCCCTGGACGACGTCGCCCAGGAGAAATGGGACGACTACAGCGCTGCGCGTGATGAGATGCTGACGCGCACGCACAACAGCATCGCGCCCTGCACCTGCGTCGTCACCGACAAGAAGAAGATCGCGCGCATCAACGTGATGCGCCACATCGTCAAGACGATCGCACCCCCCGAAATCGCCAAGGACGTCGACAAACCCGACCCCCACGTCCTCTTCCCGTTCGAGATCGGCGCCATCGCCGAGGGCCGGCTGAACAAGTAGCGGGGCCTGGTGGAGCAGATTTCAGCCGCCGCCGCCCGGCGCATCGCGCTCGCGGCGCAGGGATTCGCCGACGGCCGGCCGCCGATCGCCACGCGCCGGCATCTGCTGAAGACGATCGACCGGTTGGGCGTCGTCCAGATCGATTCGGTCAACGTCGTCTCGCGCACTCACTACCTGCCCTTCTTCTCGCGGCTGGGCGCCTATCCGCGCCCGCTCCTGGAAGACATCGCCTGGGGCAAGAAGCCGGCGCTGATCGAGTACTGGGCCCATGAGGCCTCGTTGCTGCCGGCCGCCAGCCGGCCGCTGCTGCAGTGGCGAATGGAGGACGCACGGGCCGGCGTCGGAGTCTGGAAGGGCATCGCCAAGTTCCTGCGCACCCACGAGGATTTCATCGCCAAGGCGCTGGCCGAGATCGAAGACCGCGGCCCGATGGCCGCGTCGGAACTCAGCATCGGGGCGAAGGGCGCCGGCGCCTGGTGGGGCTGGAGCGAGGGCAAGCGGGCCGTGGAGACCCTGTTCTGGGTCGGCGACCTGACCACGGCCACCCGGCGCGGCACGTTCGAGCGCGTCTACGGCCTGCCCGACAAGGTCCTGCCCGAGGCGGCGCGGGGTGAACCGCCGCCTCGCGAGGACGCCCAGCGCGAACTGCTGCGCATCGCCGCCAAGGCCCAGGGCGTGGCGACCGAGCGTGATCTCCGGGACTACTTCCGCATGGGCGTCGCCGAAACCAAGGCGCGCGTGGGCGAACTGGTGGAATCCGGCGACCTGATCCCGGTCAAGGTGAAGGGCTGGGACAACGGGGCCTATCTGCACCGCGACGCCAGACGACCCCGGCGCGTGACCGCCAATGCGCTGCTCTCCCCCTTCGACAACCTGATCTGGTTTCGCGAGCGGACCGAGCGCCTGTTCGGCACGAAGATTCGGCTGGAGATCTACACGCCTGCGCACAAGCGGGTGCACGGCTACTACGTGCTGCCGTTCCTGCAGGACGAAGCGATCACGGCGCGGGTCGATCTGAAGGCCGAGCGCAAGAAGGGCGCGCTGATGGTGCAAGCCGCCCACGCCGAACCTGGCGCAGATGGCGAGACGGCCATGCGGCTGGCCGGCGAACTGAGGATGATGGCCGGTTGGCTCGGGCTCGACCACGTGGAGGTCGCACCGAAGGGCGACCTCGCCGCAGCGCTGAAGGACGCCCTGCGCGGTTAGCGCTCTCAGGCCTTCGGCGTCATCACCAGCCAGGGCGTCGCCTGCAGACGGAACTCCCAGACCGCCAGCAACTGATCCAGGTGCCCTGCGCCCTTGAGGAAGTCGGGAAGCGGCAAGGTCTTCGGCTGGGGATCCAGGCGCACGATGTCGTGGGTCGGTGCGAAACGATCCATGAGCCGCTGCAGCACCCCCTTCCGATAGACGTCATGCGTCTCCACGATCAGGTTCATGCCGGCCAGGGCCGGCGAGAGATCGGGTCGCAGCAGATCGTCTTCCGCCCCCTCGATATCGACCACTACGAGGCAGCGACGGTCCTTGAACGCCTCGAAGCCGTCGGGCTCGAAACGCTCGCCGATGATCACGCGATCGCCCACGCCGTTCTTCGCGGCCATCTCGGCGCAGGCCCGCCGCGCCTTCTCCTGGATGTCGAAGGCGTGGACCGTCACATGCGGCATCATCCGCGCCAGGCCGACGGCGTAGTAACCCTCCGCGCAGCCGACATCGATCACGCAGTCCGGCGGGTCGGCCGCGAACTTCGCGAGATAGGGGTGCAGCTCGGATTCGTAGGTTCCGATCAGGCGCGCCGTCAGCGCCCCCTCGGTCGCCGAGGTCGCATAGTCCATGCCCGCGAACGGGCCCTGCATGACCTTCGCCCCGTACTGCCGCACATAGGCGTCGCCGATGGCCCGCGAGCGCCAGATGGCCAGCACGCGCAGCGCGGTGTTCAGCTCTCGCGGATCGGCCAGGGGCGGATCGCGCGCCAGCCTGTCACGCAGCCACTGAACAACCTGTTCGACATAGGTCATGCAAACTTCCCCGAGGGCGGGCGGCCCTCGGGGAAGCTCTAACACGGGTCGCCATCCCCGCGTCAGGTCACACCGTTCCCTCGGTAACGGCATGAAGTCGCGCATAGGCGCCGCCCTGGCGCACCAGGTCGGCGTGCCGGCCCTCCTCGATGATCCGGCCGCGGTCGAAGACCAGGATCCGGTCGGCGCCGCGGATGGTGGAGAGGCGGTGGGCGATGACGATGGTGGTGCGGCCCACCATCAACTCTTCCATCGCCGCCTGGACCTGGCGTTCGGTTTCCACGTCGAGCGAGGAGGTCGCCTCGTCCAACACCAGGATCGGCGCATCGGCCAGGAAGGCGCGGGCGATGGCCACCCGCTGACGCTCGCCGCCCGACAGCTTCACGCCACGCTCGCCGACCAGGGTGTGGTAGCCGGTCGGCAACCGCTCGATGAAGTCGTGCGCACGGGCGCGCCTGGCCGCCAGAACGATCTCCTCATCCGTGGCGTCGGGACGCGAATAGGCGATGTTTTCGGCGATGGTCCGGTGGAACAAGGCCGGGTCCTGAGGCACCACGGCGATAGCGCGCCGCAACGTCCCTTGGTCGACCTGCGCCACGTCTTGGCCGTCGATGAGGATCCGGCCACCCTGCAGATCGTAGAGGCGCTGGAGCAGCTTGACGAAGGTCGACTTGCCCGAGCCGGTCGGCCCGACCAGCGCGATCCGCTCGCCGGGCGCGATGCGCAACGAGAAGTCGCGATAGAGCGCCTGGTCGGCGGCCTTGTACTGGAAAGTGGCGTGGTCGAAGACGATCTCGCCGAGTTCCCCGGCGAAGGCGGGCGCGCCGGGAGCGTCCTTCACCTGCGCCTCGGTTCGAGCATAGCGCGCGACGTCCTCCACGTCGTCCAGGCCCTTCTGCATCATGCGGATGTTCTCGCCGATGTTCCGAAGATAGCCGCTCATCAGCATGAAGGAGGTGATGGCGAAGGCGACGTCGCCGGCGCTCGCCTCCCCCTTCATCCACAGCCGCAGCAGCAAGCCGGTAAGGCCCGCCTGAAGGCCGACCAGTAGTAGGTTGTGCCAAAGCCAGACGTTGATGAACCGCGTCCAGGTGGTCAGGGTCAGTCGCCGCCAGAGCGCGGTGATGCCGCCGATACGCTCCTGTTCGCGCTCCTCGGCCCCGAAGGCCTTCACAGTGGGGTTGGAGGAGAGCGAGTCGGCCAGGGCGCCGCCGATCCGGCTGTCGAGCGCCACCGAGCGCAAGTTCGCCGGCCGCACGTACTTCGCGGTCAGCAGGATGTTCGAGGCGACATAGATGATGACCACCGCCAGCGAGAACAGGCCGACGCTCGGCCAGCGGACGATCATCACGCCCGAGAGGCCGAACAGCACCAGGATGGCGGGGCCGAGCCACAGGATCACCGCGTCCGAGACCATGTCGTAGCCCCACATGGCCCGGCTGAGGCGCCGCACGGTCGAGCCGGCGAAGGTGTCGGCGTGCCAGTCGGCGGAGAACGACTGCACCCGGCGGAAGCCCTCGTCGGTCATCTCCTTCATGTTGGCGGCCGCCAGCGGGTTCCAGAAACGGAAGCCGACGTTCCGGATCAGTGCGAAGGCCAGGTAAACGCCGACGAAGAGCGCCCAAGCCTGCCACGCCAGTTCGGCGTGCGAGGGCCCCGCGGCCACCGCGTCCACCAGCTTGCCGGCCGCCCAGGGCAGGGCGAGATCGAAGCCCACCGAGACCAGCGTCAGGGCGATGCAGGCGGTCAGCAGCACGGGGCGCCGCAGCCAGAAGCCGGCGATGAAGCCGAGGACCCGGCGGTTGGAAAGCACCCGCTCCTTTGTGTCCTCGGCGTCTTCGTAATGTTCGGTCACGAGATCATTCCTTCGGTGACGGCGTGCAGCCGGGCATAGGCGCCGCCCTTGTCGATCAGTTCGTTGTGGCCGCCCTCCTCGACGATCCGGCCGCGGTCGAAGACCAGGATCCGGTCGGCGCCGCGGATGGTGGAGAGGCGGTGGGCGATGACGATGGTGGTGCGGCCCACCATCAGCTCTTCCATCGCCGCCTGGACCTGGCGTTCGGTCTCCACGTCGAGCGAGGAGGTCGCCTCGTCCAACACCAGGATCGGCGCATCGGCCAGGAAGGCCCGGGCGATGGCCACCCGCTGACGCTCACCGCCGGACAGCTTCACGCCACGCTCCCCGACCGGGGTCTCGTAGCCGTTGGGCAGCCGGTCAATGAAGTCGTGCGCACGAGCGCGCTTGGCCGCCAGCATCACCTCAGCGGGCGTGGCGTCGGGGCGGGCATAGGCGATGTTCTCGGCGATCGAGCGGTGGAACAGGGCCGGGTCCTGAGGCACCACGGCAATGGCCTGCCGCAGGCTGTCCTGGCTGACCTTGGCGATATCCTGGCCGTCGATCAGTATCCGGCCGCCCTGCAGGTCATAGAGTCGCTGGACCAGCTTGACGAAGGTCGACTTGCCCGCGCCGGTGGCGCCGACCAGGGCGATCCGCTCGCCGGGCGTCACCGCCAGGCTGAAGTTCTCGTAGAGCGGGCGCGGCTGGTTGGCGTAGCCGAAGGTGACGCGGTCGAAGACGATCTCGCCCAGTTCGCCGCGGAACGCCGGGGCGTCCTTGACGTCCTGCAGTTGCGGCTCGGTGCGCATGTAGGTCGCCACGTCCAGCATGTCGTCCAGGCCCTTCTGGAGCATCTGGCTGATCTCGCTGAAGTTCCGCATGTAGCCGGCCATCACGATGAAGGACGTGATGGCGAAGGCGACGTCGCCAGGGGTGGCGCGGCCTTGCGACCAGGCGTGGACCAGGAAGCCGGTCAGGCCGGCCTGGAGAATGATCAGCAGGATGTTCTGGCCAAGGCCTACGACGTTGAACCGGTCCCAGGTCTTGTTGACCGCCCAGCGCCAAGCGTCGGCCGTCTGTCCGAACCGGGCCTCTTCGCGAGCCTCGGCGCCGAAGCTCTTCACCGTCGGATTGGCCCCGACGGCGTCGGCGAGCGCAGCGCCGATCTCGGAGTCCAGCGCCATCGACCGCAGGTTGGCCGGCCGCACGTAGTAGACCGACATCAGGATGTTGTAGGCGGCGAAGATCACCACGACGACGCCCACGAACACGCCGGCCCAGGGCCAGTGGAGGCCCAGGGAGATCGCCAGCCCGCCCAGCACCAGCACGGTCGGGATCAGCATGGCGATCAGGGCATCGGAGGCGCTGTCATAGCCCCACATGGCCCGGCTCACCCGGCGGACGGTCGCGCCGGCGAAGTTCGACGCATGCCAGTCCGAGGAATAGGCCTGTACGCGAGCGAAGCCTTCCTTGACCATCCGCGACATGATCCGAGCGTAAAAGCCGTTCATTATCCGGAACATGCTGGTCCGGGACATGTAGAAGACGAAATAGAGCGCCGAGAGCGCGGCCCAGGCGGCCCAGGCCGTGGCGGTCACCTTCTCCGGATTGGAGACGGCGTCGATCAGGCCGCGGGTGGCCCACGGAAT
>JAEXKM010000366.1 GCA_023445705.1 Pseudomonadota bacterium | reverse complement strand
CCGGCTGATGATCGAGATGGACACAGTCTATCCCGGCTATGGCTTTGCGTCCCACAAGGGCTACCACGCCAGCGTCCACGTCGAGGCGCTGCGGAGCCTTGGTCCCTGCGCCATCCACCGTCGCGGGTGGGAGCCCGTCCGCCTCGCCCTGGAAGGCCAGGACGCGCTGATTGACCAATTGAATCAAGATTGACCGGCCCCCGCCGCAGCGCGATCGCGGCGGCATGGAAAGCGATCTCATCCGGTCCCTGCGGCTGCAGGGCAAGGCCTGCGCGGCGCTCGGCTCCCCCTTCCACGCGGCGTTGCTGGAGCATGCAGCGGACGACTTGGCGGCCGGCGGAGTGGTCGCTCCGATCCTTGCCGAGTGGGCGGAAGACGACCTGCGCAGCCTTATGGCCGCCGCCGTGCCCCTGCGCCTGGTCGGCGCCTTGCACGACCTGGTCCTGAGCGGCGACGACCAGAGTTTGGCGGCCGCCTATCCGCGGCCAGATCACGATGCCTATCCGGCGCGCGCCTGGGCCGAGGCCCAGCGGGCCCTGGCCGAGCACGCGCCCCGCATCCGGGCCTTCATGGCCCACGAGCCGCAGACCAACGAGGTCCGCCGGTCGGCGGCGCTGCTCGGCGGCTTCCTGGTCGTCGCAAAGGAGACGGGCCTGCCGCTGCGCTGTTTCGAGATGGCGGCCAGCGCCGGCCTCAACCTCTCCTGGGACCAGTACCGCTATCGGCTCGGCGAGGCCGCGTGGGGTCCGCAGAGCCAGGTGCTGCTGCCGACCGACTGGTCAGGTTCCCTGCCGCCCCTGGACGCCACGCCGGAGGTGGTCGAGCGGGCCGCCTGCGACCGCCGCCCCACCGACCTGCGCGACCCGGCCCAGCGCCGCCGCCTGCTGGCCTACATATGGCCCGACCAGTTCGAGCGCCTGGAGCGCATCCGGGCCGCGATCGAGGTCGCCCTGGCCCGGGGCGTTGAGGTGGAAACCGCCGACGCTCCCGACTGGGCTCAGCGCGCCGAGCCGCGCGAGGGCTGCGTCACGGTCCTCTACCACTCGGTCTTCTGGCAATACATGCCCCCGGCCAGTCAGGCTGCCACACGCCAAGTCATTGAACAGCATGCTCAAAAGGCCAGCGCCGGAGCACCTTTCGCCTGGCTGCGGATGGAGCCGCCGCCGGAAGACATGGCCAAGATGGAAATCCGGCTCAACCTGTGGCCTGGTGGCGAGGATCGGGTCCTGGCCCATGCGCATCCCCACGGCGCCTGGGTCGACTGGCTCGGTTAACCAAGATCAACGGGGGTTAACCATGTTTTGAAACCCCCCCTTTACCACGGTGACTCACGATTCTTCCTCCGGACATCGAGGTAGTTCATGGGCGTTTTGGCCGACACGATTATCCAAGGGGACTGCATCGAGGAGCTCAAAAAGCTCCCGGCGAAGTCCGTCGACCTGGTCTTCGCTGACCCCCCCTACAACCTCCAGCTCGGCGGCGACCTGCTGCGTCCCGACAACTCCAAGGTCGACGCGGTCGACGACCATTGGGACCAGTTCGAGAGCTTCGCGGCCTACGACAAGTTCACCCGCGAGTGGCTGAAAGAGTGCCACCGGGTGCTGAAGGACGACGGCGCCCTCTGGGTGATCGGCAGCTATCACAACATCTTCCGGGTCGGCGCGGCCCTGCAGGACCTGGGCTTCTGGCTCCTGAACGACATCGTCTGGCGCAAGACCAACCCGATGCCGAACTTCAAGGGCACCCGGTTCACCAACGCCCACGAGACCCTGATCTGGGCCGCCAAGGGCCGGGGCTCGCGCCGCTATACGTTCAACTACGACGCCATGAAGATGGCCAATGACGACGTGCAGATGCGTTCGGACTGGACCTTTCCGCTGTGCACCGGCGAGGAGCGCCTGAAGGACGAGAACGGCGCCAAGGCGCACCCGACCCAAAAGCCCGAGGCGCTCCTGCATCGGGTGATCCTGGCCTCGACGAAGCCCGGCGACATCATCCTCGATCCCTTCTTCGGCACCGGCACCACCGGCGCGGCCGCCAGGCGGCTGGGCCGCCGCTATATCGGGCTGGAGCAGGACGAGAAGTACGTCGCCCTGGCCAAGGACCGGATCTCTAAGATCGTCCCGATCGCGCCCGGCGATCTGCAGGTCACCGGCTCGAAGAAGGCTGAACCGCGCGTGCCCTTCGGCCAGGTGCTCGAAGCAGGCCTGCTGAGCCCCGGCGACGCGCTCTACTGCCCCAAGGGCGAGCGCATGGCGCGTGTGCGGGCCGATGGCAGCCTGGTCGTCGGCGACCTTTCCGGCTCGATCCACAAGGTGGGCGCGATGGTGCAATCGGCGCCGGCCTGCAACGGCTGGACCTATTGGCACTTCAAGTCCGACAAGGGCCTGGCGCCCATCGACGTCCTGCGCGCCAAGATCCGCTCGGCGATGCCCAGCGCCTGACCCCAAACGGGATCGTCATCCCCGGTCGCGGCAGCGTGCCGGGGATCCATACGCACCGCGCAAACGGGCTGCTCTCGGAGATTATGGATGGCCGGGACCTGCGGCCCGGCCATGACGAGCTTCTAGGATGGCCGTCCTAGAGCAGGTTGCTCAGCCCCGCCCGCGCCGCTTTCAGGAAAACGCTGGGCAGGGCGTCTAGGCCGGCGCGCGGGGTCCAGATCACACCCTCGGCGTCGCCTTCGGCCCGCAGCAGGCGCAAGGTCAGGCTGAAATGGGTGAAGACGTGATCCACCTCGCCCACAGTTCGCCAGCCTGCGCTGGCCGGGGCGGCGGCAAGCGCCTCTTCATCGGTCCATCCGCTCGCGCGCCATTCGCTAGTCGGCAGGGCCAGCATTCCGCCCAGCAGCCCCTTGGGCGGCCGCCGGACCAGCGCCACCCGATCCTCGCGCGTCAGGATATAGGCCACGCCGTTGCGATGCGGGCGCGCCGCCTTGGCGAGTTTGCGCGGATAGCTCTCCGGCTCGCCGCCGGCGAGGCCCGCGCAGGACTCCGCCAGCGGGCACCGATCGCATAGCGGCGCCTTGGGCCGGCAAACCGTAGCGCCCAGATCCATCAGCGCCTGCGCCCAGTCGCCGGGCCGCTCGTCGCGCACCAGCGCGCCCGCCAGGGCCTTCAGCTCGGCCTTTCCGTCCGGTAGCGGGGTTTCCGCCGCGAACAGGCGCGACATCACCCTTTCCACATTGCCGTCGACGACATTGGTCGGAAGGTCGAAGGCGATGGCCCCCACCGCCGCGGCTGTATAGGGGCCCAGGCCCGGCAACTCGCGCAGGCCTGCCTCGGTGTCGGGAAAGACGCCCCCGTGCCGGTCGGTCACCGCGCGGGCGCAGGCCAGCAGGTTGCGGGCGCGGGCGTAATAGCCGAGCCCCGCCCAGGCGGCCATGACCTCGGCGTCGTCCTCATTGGCCAGGTCGACCACCGTGGGCCAGCGCTGGGTGAACTTGAGAAAATACGGCGCGGCGTGCGGCACAGTCGTCTGCTGCAGCATCACCTCGGAGAGCCACACCCTGTAGGGGTCAGCCCGCACGCCGGCCCTATGCGCCGCCGGCGCCACTCGCCAGGGCAGGTCGCGGGCGTTCTGGTCGTACCAGGCAAGCAGTCGGGCGCGTAGGCTTTCGGGCGTCACCATGCCTCGCTACCCCATCCTCGCCTCGGGCGGGAGCCTTGATAGCGCATCGACCAGTTGCTGAACAACGACCCCAAGCTCAAGAAGTCGCCGCTGGCCTGGCTGCGCGACATCCCTGAATCGCCGAGCGCCGCGAGCATGGCGGCGATCACTGAACGCCTCGCCTACGTGCGCGCGATCGCCATTGATCCGGCGGTCACCAAAGCGATCCATGAGCGGCGCTTCGAACAGTACGCTCGCGAAGGCGCCGTCGCGCCAGCCTTCCTGCTTAGCGGCTATGGTGTCGGCCGCCGGCGAGCGACCATGGTCGCCCAACTCATTGAGCTCGAAGCCCGCTTGAGCGACGCCGCCGTCGATGTGTTCGACAAGATGGTCGGCTCTCTGTTCGCCAGGGGGCGCCGCGGCCGCGAGCGTAAGTACCAGGCCAGCAGCCGGGAGGTCAGCCAACTCATGCGGCTGTTCAGCGGCGTGATCGGGGCCGTTGACCAGGCGTGGGCGGATGGCGGCGACGTACTCGACCGGATCGAGACTCAGGTCGGATGGTGGAAGGTCATTGCAGCTAGGCCCAAGATCGACGTCTTGGCTGCACTGGCGGTTGAGGACCCGCTCGTCAGCGCCGCCGACCTCTATGGCGCGCTGCGCCGGTTCGCTCCGACCTTCCTTGAGCACATCCGTTTTCGGGCCGGAACGGGCGGCGCGCCTTTGCTCAGAGCGCTGGAAATCTTGCGCGCCCTCAATCTATCCGGCCGCCGTGAGGTTCCGGACGACGCGCCGCTTCCGTTCGCCTCCAAACACTGGAAGGCCCTGGTCAAGCCGATCGGCGGCCCGATCAACCGTAGGCTCTATGAACCCGACTGCCCCGGCTGGAACAGCTCGACCACGTTTCCGGACGGATCGTCGGCCAGGATCTGCTTGCCGCCGGGGCCGCTGACGATGTCGTTGCGGAAGCTCACCCCCCGCGCCCGCAGCCGCTCGACCTCGGCCTCGATGTCCTCGACGATGAACTGGAACCGGTTCCAGCCGCCCGCTTCCGGTTGGCGTCCGTCCGGCATCGGCCGGCCGGCCGAGCTCATCTTGCCGCTCAGCAACAGCCGCAGGGGTCCTCGCTCCACCGCCGCGAAGGCCGGCGAGACGGCCGGAGTGCGGCTGAAGCCGAAATTCTCGACATACCAATCGGCCGACTTCACCGGGTCGTCGACCATGTAGCGAACATTCACTGGGCTCTCACTCATCGGTCATCCTCCTTGGTGTGAGCAGGCGCAGGATAGTCAGGGCGCCAAGGTCCTGCGCAGCAGGTGTTTCAGCGCCGCCAGGGTCGTGTCGTGGTCGGCGCCGCCCGCGATCGCGTCGGCGGCCTCGTGGACCGCGGCGAACAAGAGACGCGCTGTCGGCTCCGGATCGACCGGGCCGAAGGCTTCGGCCTCCTGACCGGCGCGGATCACGGCGGTTATGCGCAGGATGCCGTTGTCGGCCAGCGGCCTACGCTCGGCGAAATCGGAATGGAACACCGCATCGCCGAACCCGCGGCGCGACAGCGTGAAGTCGATGAAGGCGCAGGCCTGGGCTTCGATCAACTCGGGCCAGTCGATCGGTCCCTCGACCTCGGTCGGCATCGGGTTGGCCGCGTCGAACTCGTCGACCAGCCGGCCGCGAACCGTTTCAAGCAGATCGTCCCAGCTCGGGAAGTAGAGAAAGAAGGTGCCCTTGGCGACGCCCGCCTCCCGCACCACGTCCTCGACCCGCACCTGCGAACCATGAGCGTGGATCAGGCGTTCGGCCGCCTCGATGATCTCGCGTTTCCGCGCCTCCGGGTGGAGACGGCGGCGCAGCGGCTTGTCCATGACGAGCTCCTACTGACCGGAAGTCAGTATTTACTGACCGCCAGTCAGTGTCAATCGTTCGAGGTATCAGAACGGCTTGCCGATGAAGAAGTAGAGGGCCGAGCGTCCCTCGTCTGACGCCGCGACCGCGAAGAACACCGGACCGATCGGCGAGTCGGCCGCCAGGAACAGATTGACCCCGACCCGCAGGTCGTCGAGGTCGATGTTCCTGGCCCAGGCATTGCCGGCCACCAGGGTCGCTCCGGCGTAGATCGGCAGGCTCAGGAGGCTCCGCGAACTGTCGGTGAGCTTGTAGCGATACATGCCGCGCAGCGCCGCGAAGCTCTCGCCGGTCAGTTCATCGACTAAATAGCCGGGGAAGCTGAACGGCCCGCCGAGAGTGAACAGCGAGGCCAGCGGCAGATCGCCCTGGACGGTGTCGCCTCCCGACAGGTTGGCGATGAACGTATGGCGGCCCGAGGTGGCGGCGTAGAGACCATCCAGCCGCAGCGTCTGGAAGTCCGTGGCGTTGCCGAGCGCCTCCAGGCCCGCATCCCACTGGAATCGTCCGGACATCCCACGGCTCGGGAAGAACGGATTGTCGAGGCTGTCGGCCCCCGCCGCGAGGAAGATCCTTCCGAGATCGACATCGAAGTCGCGCGGCGCGACGTCGCCTTCCTGAAGCGAGGCCTCGCCGGCCCCGCCTTCGACGCCAAGCCGCACCTCGCCGATGGTCCCGAACTGCCGCCCGACCGCCACCGAGGCCAGACCATAGGCCGCATCGTATCGGCCCAGCTGGAAGCCGGTGTCGTCATAGACCCGGATCGGCCGCTTCTGCACCGAGACCATCGAATCGATGAACCAGCGCTGGTAGCTGTCGAGCACCTTGAAATACTCGGCCGAGAACAGCTGCCGCTCGCCCAGCGCGCCGACGAACCGAGCCTCCGACCCATAGCTGTCCAACTGCACCAGACGCAGCTCGGCGGACAGGTTGAACTCGGTCCCGCCCTCGCTGGACGCGGCGATCGTCACGCCGGGGCGCAGGCGGTTGGCGTCGCCTGGCCGTTGCACGGCGTTCACCACCAGGCCGGTGCGGCCGTCGGCGCCGACCTCGATCTGGTAGTCGACGCGCGAGAACATGCCCATCGCGTGGATGTCGCGCATCGCCGTGCCCACCTCGTCGGGCGATAGGGGCTTGCCGACGAACGGTTCGATCCGCCGCAGCAGGATTTGGTCGGAGAGCCGGGAGTCGTTGTCGACCCTGACGTAGTCGATCGTCGGCGGCGGCTTATCGATGCTGACCGGACGAGTATGCGGGCGGATCGAGGCGATGCGCTGCAGGCCCCCCAGCTGCTTCTGCGCGGCGGCTCGGCCGGCCTCGATGAACTCCGGCCCGCGACGGAAATCGGCGGCTGTCATGTCGCCGCTATCGACCTTGATCAGCACGTCGCCCGGCTTGAGGGTCGCCAGCTGCTCACGCTCGTTGGCCAGGATCAGCAGGGTCACGGTCTGGCCCAGGATGCCCCCCAGACTGCGCAGTTCCTCCGCCGACATCATCGGCGTCTGCGTGGCCACCACGATGACCACGTCCGCACCCATCTCCCGCGCCACATCGATCGGCACGTTGTCGGACATGCCGCCATCGACCAGCAGCTTCCCGTCCAGGCTATAGGGCGCGAACACTCCCGGCACGGACATCGAGGCGCGCATGGCGCCGGCCAGCTCACCGCGGTCCAGCACCACCCGCTTGCCGGTTTCGATGTCGGTGGCGACGGCGCGGAACGGTATGGGCAAGTCGTCGAACGTCGGCACGGCGGCGCGCACCCTCACCAGCCTGCGAAGCTCGAGCAGCAGGTTGGCGTCCGAAATCAGGGCGTCCGGACGGCGCAGCCGCGCCCCGGTGACGCCGACGCTGGTCTTCACGGGAAAGTCGGCCTGCAGCTGCTTCTCGCGGTAGGTCAGCCCCTCCCGCGGCGGCGAGGTGTTGAAGACCAGGTCCCAGTTCATAGTCTCGACCGCCTGCTCGAGTTCGGCCCCGTTCATGCCTGACGCATAGAGGCCGCCGACGATCGACCCCATCGATGTGCCGACCACCACGTCGGGCCGGATTCCCAGCGTCTCCAGCGTCTGGATCGCACCCACGTGGGCGATGCCCATGGCGCCGCCGCCGGACAGCACCAGGCCGAGCTTGGGCCGTGTCGGCTGGCGCTCCGGCTGCTGAGCGAAGACCGGATTGACGCAGACCCCCAGCCACATGACGACGAGCAGGCAGGCGATGATCAGGAGGCGTTTGACCCGACATTCCCCAAGTGGCCCGCCGCTTGACTTCAAGATCGCCTGATTTTGCTCGCTGGGCAAGCGTTTTTCGCCCCGAGCGGTGTCTGTCGTCGCGCAAACGGCCGAAGTCGGGTGGATCAAGCCT
>JAEXKM010000323.1 GCA_023445705.1 Pseudomonadota bacterium | reverse complement strand
GCGCTTCGCCATCCGCGAAGGCGGCCGCACCGTCGGCGCCGGCGTCGTGGCCAAGATCGTCGAATAACGATCCCAACCACCACGAAAACAATCAGGCCGCCGGAGACAACTCCGGCGGCCTTTTTGCATTCAGGGCCAAGACCTGGAGAATGAAGTCCGGGTCATGACCTCGAATTAAGCTGACCTGAATCCCGCACGGCCATACCGTTGAGCCACAGGTTGTTCAGACGGAGAGAAACACATGCGCCTTCCGGTGCTTATGGCTGGAGTTGGGATCGCCCTCGTCGCAAGCGGCGCCCAGGCGGCCTCTCCCCGCGTGCAGATCAAGGACGCTGTCGCCCGAGTGACCGTCATTCCCGAAGCGCGGAGCGACGTGAAGGTCGAGGTGTTCGCCCCCAACCAGCAGCTGCCGCTGGAGGTCCGCGAAATGGGCGGCAAGGTGATCGTCGACGGCGGCCTGGATCGGAAGATCCGCAGTTGCTCTGGTGATTCCGAGAAGGGCGACGCGTCAGTCGAGGTCGCCGGGGTCGGGCGCATCTCCTATGCCAATATGCCGCAATTGGTGGTTCGCGTTCCCAAGGACGTCGATGTCGAGGCCGGCGGGGCGGTGTTCGGCGTTGTCGGGAAGTCCGAAAGCCTGAAATTGTCCAATGCGGGATGCGGCGACTGGACGGTGGCGAACGTCCGAGGCGACCTCCGTCTCAACCTGGCGGGCTCTGGTGATACGCGGGTCGGCGCGGCGGGATCCGCGACGTTGCGGGTCGCCGGCTCCGGGGACGTTCGCACCCAGGCGATTTCAGGTCCCTTTGACGCGAATATCGCCGGTTCCGGCGATGTTTGGGCCGCTGCAGTGAATGGCGGCAAGGTCGACGTGAAGATTGCCGGCTCGGGCAATGTGAAGATCGCGGCCGGGCAGGGGGGCGCGATGACCGCCTCCGTGGCCGGCTCTGGCGACGTGGTGTTCGACGGACCGGTCGAGTCGCTGAAAGCGCGAATCGCCGGCTCGGGCGACGTGCGGGTGAAGTCGGTGAAGGGCGAGGTCTCGAAGGCTGTCATCGGCTCTGGGGACGTCATCGTCGGCGGTTGACCCTCGGATCTGAGGGCGTTTCGGTGCTCTTGACGAGTCCGAGTCACACACGTATACACGCGCCTCCTGTTGGACCGGCTGTGTGCTTCGAAGTGATTTGAGGCACAGACGCGGTTCGCGGAACGGCCTGGAGCTCGGTGGAAATCGGGTGTTCTGGGCGGGGCCCTCGCGAAGCCTTCGCGCGGGCTCATGTCGTTTTTGCGGACTTACGCGTACGAGCGTCTCTTGAGGCGTTCGGGTTGGTCTTTGAAATGGTCAAAGTCACGCGGACGGACCGCCGTCTGTAGGGGAAACTAAAGAGCGATATGGATCGTCAGAACATCCGCATCCGGCTCAAAGCCTTCGATCACCGCGTGCTGGACCATTCCACACGCGAGATCGTCAATACGGCTAAGCGCACCGGCGCGACCGTCCGGGGGCCCATCCCCCTGCCGACGCAAATCGAAAAATTCACCGTCAACCGCTCGCCGCACATCGACAAGAAGTCGCGCGAGCAGTTCGAAATCCGCACGCATAAGCGCGTGCTCGACATCGTCGATCCGACCCCGCAGACCGTGGACGCGCTGATGAAGCTCGACCTGTCGGCTGGTGTCGACGTCGAGATCAAGCTGTAAGAGGGGATCGGTCGATGCGTACCGGCGTGATCGCCAAGAAACTGGGTATGGCGCGCTTCTTTGACGAAGCTGGCGTCCATGTCCCGGTGACCGTGCTCAGCCTCGAAGGCTGCCAGGTCACCGGCCAACGCACCCAGGACAAGGACGGCTATGTTGCGCTCCAGCTCGGTGCTGGCGCCAAGAAGGCCAAGAACACTTCGAAGGCCATGCGCGGCCACTTCGCCAAGGCTCAGGTCGAGCCGAAGCGCGAAGTCGCGGAATTCCGCGTGACCGAAGAGAACCTGATTGAAGTCGGCGCGGAGTTCACCGCGGACCACTTCGTCGCCGGCCAGAAGGTCGACGTCACCGGCGCTACCGTCGGTAAAGGTTTCGCCGGCGCCATGAAGCGCTGGAACTTCGGCGGTATGCGCGCGACCCACGGCGTCTCGGTTTCGCACCGGGCCCATGGTTCGACCGGTAACCGTCAGGATCCGGGCAAGACCTTCAAGAACAAGAAGATGGCCGGCCATCTCGGCCAGGAAACCGTCACCACCCTCAACGTCACGGTCTGGAAGGTCGACGCCGAGCGCGGCCTGATCCTGGTGAAGGGCTCCGTGCCCGGCACCGAGGGCTCCTTCGTGAAGATCCGCGACGCGGTCAAGGCCGCTCGTCCGGCTGAAGCGCCCGTCCCGGGCGGCTTCCGTAAGGCTGGCCAAGAAGCTGCGGCTCCTGCGGCGGAAGAGGCTCCTGCTGAGGCGCCTGAAGCTGGGGGCGAAGAACAGTAATGAAACTCGACGTCATTAAACTCGACGGCGGGAAGGGCGGTTCGATCGAGCTGTCCGACGCCGTGTTCGGCATCGAAGAGATCCGTGGGGACATCCTCCAGCGCATGGTCACTTGGCAACTCGCCAAGCGCCGCGCCGGCACCCACAAGATCCAGGTCCGCAACGAGGTCTCTCGTACGGGCAAGAAGATGTACAAGCAGAAGGGCACCGGCGGCGCTCGTCACGGTTCGCGCCGTGCGGCTCAGTTCGTCGGCGGCGCCAAGGCCCACGGTCCTGTGGTCCGCAGCCACGCCTTCGACCTGACCAAGAAGTTCCGCGCCCTGGCCCTGCGCCATGCGCTGTCTTCGAAGGCCAAGTCGGGCGCGCTGGTCGTGGTCGACACGGTCGCCGTGACCGAGGCCAAGACCTCGGCGCTGCGCGCCAACTTCGAAAAGATCGGCCTGAAGAACGCGCTGGTGATCGCCGGCGCCGAGGTCGACGAGAAGTTCGCCCTGGCTGCTCGCAACATCCCGAACATCGACGTGCTGCCGAACGCCGGCCTGAACGTCTATGACGTGCTGCGTCGCCAGACCCTGGTCCTGACCAAGGACGCGGTCGAAGCGATCAACGCTCGCTTTGCTGAGAAGGAAGCCGCGTAATGGCCGACCCCGTCGCCCGCCACTACGACGCGATCCTGTCGCCGGTGATCACGGAAAAGGCCACGCTGCTTTCCGAGCAGAACAAGGTCGTCTTCCGCGTCGCCAAGGATGCGACCAAGGACGAAATCGCCGCCGCTGTCGAAGCGCTGTTCAAGGTCAATGTCACCAAGGTCAACACCCTGGTGGTCAAGGGCAAGACCAAGCGCTTCCGCGGCCGTCCGGGCCGTCGCTCGGATGTCAAGAAAGCTGTCGTGACCCTGGCCGAAGGCCAGTCGATCGACATCACCACGGGGCTCTGATCCGATGGCTCTGAAGCAATTCAACCCGACCTCGCCGGGCCGTCGCGGCCTCGTGCTGGTCGACAAGTCCGAGCTCCACAAGGGTCGCCCGGAAAAGTCGCTCGTCGAAGGCCTGACCAAGTCGGGCGGTCGCGGCGGCAACGGCCGCATCGCTGTCCGCTTCCGCGGCGGCGGCGCCAAGCGCCTGTACCGCAAGGTCGACTTCAAGCGTCGCAAGTTCGACGTGCCGGCCACGGTTCAGCGTCTTGAGTACGATCCGAACCGCACGGCGTTCATCGCCCTCATCAAGTATGAGGACGGCGAACTGGCCTACATCCTGGCTCCGCAACGCCTGAAGGCCGGTGACGTCGTCATCGCCTCGGAAAAGGCCGACGTGAAGCCGGGTAACGCCATGCCGCTGCGCGGCATGCCGATCGGCACCATCATCCACAACATCGAGCTGAAGCCCCTGAAGGGCGGCCAGCTCGCTCGTTCGGCTGGCGCTTACGCCCAGCTCGTCGGCCGTGACGCCGGCTACGCGCAGATCCGTCTGGGCTCGGGCGAACTGCGGATGGTGCAGGACACCTGCATGGCCACCGTCGGCGCCGTGTCGAACCAGGACCACATGAACCAGGTCCTCGGTAAGGCCGGCCGCAAGCGCCACATGGGTTTCCGCCCGCACGTCCGCGGCGTCGTCATGAACCCGGTCGATCACCCCCATGGCGGCGGTGAAGGCCGCACCTCGGGCGGCCGTCACCCGGTCACTCCGTGGGGCAAGCCGACCAAGGGCTCGAAGACCCGCTCTAACAAGACGACGGATAAGTACATCATCCGTTCTCGCCACGCTCGGAAGGCTCGCTAAGCCATGACCCGTTCTGTCTGGAAAGGTCCGTTCGTCGACGGATACCTCCTCAAGAAGGCCGACGCTGCTCAGTCGTCCGGCCGCAAGGACGTCATCAAGACCTGGTCGCGCCGCTCGACCATCATGCCGCAATTCGTCGGCCTGACGTTCGGTGTGCACAACGGCCAGAAGCACGTCCCTGTGCTCATCAGCGAAGACATGGTCGGCATGAAGCTCGGTGAGTTCGCCCCGACCCGGTACTTCCCTGGCCACGCGGCCGACAAGAAGGCCAAGAGGAAGTAACCATGGCAAAGCAAGCTAAAGCGCGCCGCCTGACCGGCGTTGAAGCGATGGCCAAGGTGACGACCCTGCGCACCAGCCCGCGTAAACTGAACCTGGTGGCTCAGTCGATCCGCGGCCTGAAGGTGCAGCGCGCCCTCAACGAGCTGGAGTTCAGCCACAAGCGCATCGCCCGCGATGTGCGCAAGGCGCTCTACTCGGCCATCTCGAACGCCGAGAACAACCACAACCTCGACATCGACAACCTGGTCGTCGCCGAGGCCTTCGTGGGCAAGAACCTGGTGATGAAGCGCTTCGCCGCCCGCGCGCGGGGTCGTGCTTCGCGCATCGAAAAGCCGTTCAGCGAGATCACCATCGTGGTCCGCGAATTGGGTGAGGCCGCCTGATGGGTCAGAAAGTCAATCCGGTCGGGCTTCGCCTCGGCATCAACCGCACGTGGGACTCGCGTTGGTTCGCCAAGAAGGCGGACTACGGCAAGCTCCTGCATGAGGACATCAAGATCCGCCGGCAGCTGAAGAAGCGCCTGTATCAAGCCGGCGTTTCGCGGATCATCATCGAGCGTCCGCACAAGAAGTGCCGCATCACCATCTATGCCGCGCGCCCCGGCGTGATCATCGGCAAGAAGGGCGCGGACATCGACAAGCTGCGCAAGGACGTGGCTGCGATCACCGAAGGCGAAGTTCACCTGAACATCGTCGAAGTGCGCAAGCCGGAAACCGACGCCCAGCTGGTGGCCGAGAACATCGCCCAACAGCTCGAGCGCCGCGTCGCCTTCCGTCGCGCCATGAAGCGTTCGCTGCAAAGCGCGATGCGTCTCGGCGCCAAGGGCATGCGCATCGAAGTGGCCGGCCGTCTGGGCGGCGCTGAAATCGCCCGTACCGAGTCCTACCACGAGGGCCGCGTCCCGCGTCACACCCTCCGGGCCGACATCGACTACGGCGTGACCGAAGCTTCGACGACCTACGGCATCATCGGCGTGAAGGTTTGGGTCTTCAAGGGCGAGGTCCTCGACCACGACCCCATGGCCCTCGACAAGCGCCTTGCCACCGAGTCCGGCCCAGCCGGCGAGGGCGGCGGACGTGAGCGTGGGGATCGCGGTGACCGCGGTCCGCGTCGCGATCGTCGCGAGCAAGCTGGAGCCTAAAGTAGAGCCATGCTGTCTCCGAAGAAGACCAAGTACCGCAAGCAGTTCAAGGGCAAGATCCACGGCAACGCGAAGGGCGGCTTCACGCTGAACTTCGGTTCCTACGGTCTGAAGTCCGTCGAACCGGAACGCATCACCGCGCGTCAGATCGAAGCGGCTCGTCGGGCGATCACTCGCCAGATGAAGCGCCAAGGTCGCGTCTGGATCCGGATCTTCCCGGACGTTCCGGTCACCGACAAGCCGGCCGAAGTGCGGATGGGTAAGGGTAAGGGCGCAGTCGAGTACTGGGC
>JAEXKM010000318.1 GCA_023445705.1 Pseudomonadota bacterium | reverse complement strand
AGGTCACGGCCGTAGCAGTGGGCGCAGATGCCGGCGTCGGCTTCGCAGGTCAGGGCCGAGCGGACCTTGACCGACTGCACGCCGGCGGCGTCCACGGCCTCGACCACCTCTTCCACCAGATAGGTGTCGGCGGGGAACAGGACCGTATCGGTGCCCGGCTCCTTGATGTCCTCGGCCGCATAGCGACCCAGGATGCGCTGACCCAGCGAGACCAGCACCTCGCCGCCCTCCATCACCGCACGCAGGGTGATGCCGCGCGTCGAGCCGCAATCCTGCTCGGTGACGATCGAGTCCTGCGCCACGTCCACCAGACGGCGGGTCAGATAACCCGAGTTGGCGGTCTTCAGCGCGGTGTCGGCCAGACCCTTGCGGGCGCCGTGGGTGGAGTTGAAGTATTCAAGGACGGTCAAGCCCTCCTTGAAGTTCGAGGTGATCGGCGTCTCGATGATCTCGCCGGACGGCTTGGCCATCAGGCCGCGCATCCCGCCGAGTTGCTTCATCTGGGCCTGCGAACCGCGGGCGCCGGAGTTGGCCATCATGAAGATCGAGTTGATCTCCTTTTCACGGCCGGTCTCGTCCTTCTCCGAGGTGGAGATTTCCAACATCATCTCGTCGGCGACGCGGTCGGTGGCCTTGGCCCACGCATCAACGACCTTGTTGTACTTCTCGCCCTTGGTGATCAGACCGTCGGCGTATTGCTGCTCGTACTCTTCGACCAGCTTGCGGGTCTGTTCGACGATCGGCTTCTTCCGCTCAGGAATGATGATGTCGTCCTTGCCGAAGGAGATGCCGGCCTTGGCCGCTTCCTTGAAGCCCAGCGCCATGATCTGGTCGGCGAAGATGACCGTCGCCTTCTGACCGCAGTGGCGGTAGACGGCGTCGATCAGGTTGCCGATTTCCTTCTTGGTCAGGTTCTTTTCCAGAAGACGGTGACCGATGGCCGGGTTCTTCGGGAAGAGCGCCACGATCTTCATCCGGCCCGGGGTCGTATCGATGACCTTCCGGACCAGTTCGCCCTCGGCGTTCATCTCGGTGTGACGCGCCTTGATCTTGGTGTGCAGCGTCACGACGCCGGCGTCGAGCGCCGCATCGATCTCACCAAGGTCGGCGAACAGCTTGCCCTCGCCCGGCTCGTTGTCCTTGGCCAGCGACAGGTAGTAGAGGCCGAGAACGATGTCCTGCGACGGCACGATGATCGGGCGACCATTCGCGGGCGACAGGATGTTGTTCGTGGACATCATCAACACGCGCGCTTCAAGCTGGGCTTCCAGCGAGAGCGGCACGTGGACGGCCATCTGGTCGCCGTCGAAGTCGGCGTTGAACGCGGCGCAGACCAGCGGGTGAAGCTGGATAGCCTTGCCTTCGATCAGCTTGGGCTCAAACGCCTGGATGCCCAGGCGGTGAAGCGTCGGCGCGCGGTTCAGCAGAACCGGGTGCTCACGGATGACCTCGTCCAGGATGTCCCAGACCGCCGGCTGCTCACGCTCGACCATGCGCTTGGACTGCTTGACGGTGCCCGACAGGCCCTTGGCGTCCAGGCGCGCATAGATGAACGGCTTGAACAGCTCGAGCGCCATCTTCTTCGGCAGGCCGCACTCGTGCAGCTTCAGTTCCGGACCAACGACGATGACCGAACGGCCCGAATAGTCGACGCGCTTGCCGAGCAGGTTCTGACGGAACCGGCCCTGCTTGCCCTTGAGCATGTCGGCGAGCGACTTCAGCGGACGCTTGTTGGCGCCGGTGATGACGCGGCCGCGACGGCCGTTGTCGAACAGGGCGTCGACGGCTTCCTGCAGCATCCGCTTCTCGTTACGGATGATGATGTCCGGCGCGCGCAGCTCGATGAGGCGCTTCAGGCGGTTGTTACGGTTGATCACCCGACGATAGAGGTCGTTCAGGTCGGAGGTCGCGAAGCGGCCACCGTCCAGCGGCACCAGCGGGCGCAGTTCCGGCGGGATGACCGGCACCACGGAGAGGATCATCCACTCGGCCTTGTTGCCGCTCTCGATGAAGCTCTCGATGAGCTTCAGACGCTTCGACGTCTTCTTGAGCTTCATTTCCGAGGTGATGGTGAGGAGTTCCTCACGCAGACGGTCGGCTTCCTTCGGAAGGTCGATGGCCTTCAGCAGGCCCTGGACCGCCTCGGCGCCGATCTCGGCGGTGAAGCTGTCGTCGCCGAACTCCTCCTGGTAGCGCATGTAGTCGTCTTCCGAGAGCAGCTGGTGCTGCTTCAGCGGGGTCAGGCCCGGCTCGGTGACGATGTAATACTCGAAGTAAAGGACGCGCTCGATGTCCTTCAGCGCCATGTCGAGCATCATCGAGATGCGGCTCGGCAGGGACTTCAGGAACCAGATGTGAGCGACCGGCGAGGCCAGCTCGATGTGGCCCATCCGCTCGCGGCGAACACGCGCGAGGGTGACCTCGACGCCGCACTTCTCGCAGATGATGCCCTTGTACTTCATGCGCTTGTACTTGCCGCACAGGCACTCGTAGTCCTTCGTCGGACCGAAGATGCGGGCACAGAAGAGACCGTCACGCTCCGGCTTGAAGGTCCGGTAGTTGATGGTCTCAGGCTTCTTGATCTCGCCGAACGACCACGACCGAATCTTTTCCGGCGAGGCCAGCGCGATGCGGATACGGTCGAAGGTCGGAGCGGCCTGGACCGGATTGAAGATATTCAGGACTTCCTGGTTCATCGATTTTCCAGTTCGTCAGTATTTCGAAAGGCGATGGAGAGGAGCTGACGGCCCCTCCCCTCGCACAAGCGGCGAAGTCGGAGAGCGGCCTCAGCCGTTCTCCAGCTCCACGTTCAGGCCCAGCGAGCGCATTTCCTTCACGAGCACGTTGAAGCTTTCCGGAATGCCCGCTTCGAAGGTGTCGTCGCCGCGGACGATGGACTCGTAGACCTTGGTCCGGCCGGCCACGTCGTCGGACTTCACCGTCAGCATTTCCTGCAGGGTGTAGGCCGCGCCGTAGGCTTCCAGAGCCCACACTTCCATTTCCCCGAAGCGCTGACCGCCGAACTGCGCCTTACCGCCCAGCGGCTGCTGGGTGACGAGCGAGTACGGGCCGATGGAACGCGCGTGGATCTTGTCGTCGACCAGGTGGTGCAGCTTCAGCATGTAGATGTAGCCGACCGTGACCGGACGCTTGAACCGCTCGCCGGTCTGGCCGTCGTACAGGATCGATTGACCCGAACGCGCCAGGCCCGCCGATTCCAGCAGGTTCTCGATGTCGTCGATATGCGCCCCGTCGAAGACCGGAGTCGCGAACGGCACGCCCTTCTCGAGGTTCTTGGCCAGCTCGATCAGTTCCTCTTCCGTATCCGGAAGCTCCTGATCGGGGCCATAGACCCCCCTCAGGTGATCGATCAGCGCCTGCTTCTGTCCGCCGTTCTGCCAAGCTTCCAGCAGGTCGGAAATCTGCTTTCCGAGCCCGGCGGCCGCCCAACCGAGGTGGGTTTCGAAGATCTGGCCGACGTTCATCCGCGACGGCACGCCCAGCGGGTTCAGCACGATATCCACGTGCTGGCCGCTTTCCAGGTACGGCATGTCCTCGATCGGCAGGATCTTGGAGATGACGCCCTTGTTGCCGTGACGGCCGGCCATCTTGTCGCCCGGCTGCAGCTTGCGCTTCACGGCCACGAAGACCTTGACCATCTTCATGACGCCCGGAGGCAGTTCGTCACCGCGTTGCAGCTTGTCGACCTTGTCCTCGAAGCGACGGTCGAGGCGCTTGCGGGCTTCATCGAACTGACGGCGCATGGCCTCCAGCTCGCCCATGGCCTTCTCGTCATCGAGGGCGATCTGCCACCACAGGCCCGGCGCGATTTCTTCCAGCTTTTCAGGCGTGATCTCGCCGCGGCCCAGGCCCTTCGGGCCGGAGACGGCGGTTTTGCCGATCAGCAGGTCGCGCAGGCGGAGCGTGACGTTGCGGTTCAGGATCGCGAACTCGTCGTCGCGGTCCTTGCCGAGGCGGTCGATCTCGGCGCGCTCGATCGCCATCGCGCGCTCGTCCTTGTCCACACCGTGACGGTTGAAGACGCGGACTTCGACGATGGTGCCGGCGACGCCGGGCGGCAGGCGCAGCGAGGTGTCGCGAACGTCCGAAGCCTTTTCACCGAAGATGGCGCGCAGAAGCTTTTCTTCCGGCGTCATCGGGCTTTCGCCCTTCGGCGTGACCTTGCCGACCAGGATATCGCCCGGCTGGACTTCGGCGCCGATGGCCACGATGCCCGCTTCGTCGAGGTTGCGCAGGGCTTCCTCGCCGACGTTCGGGATGTCGCGGGTGATTTCTTCCGGACCCAGCTTGGTGTCGCGGGCCATCACCTCGAACTCCTCGAGGTGGATCGAGGTGAAGATGTCGTCGCGCACGATGCGCTCGGAGATCAGGATCGAGTCCTCGAAGTTGTAGCCGTTCCACGGCATGAACGCGACGAGGGTGTTGCGGCCCAGAGCCAGTTCGCCCAGTTCCGTCGACGGACCGTCGGCGATGACATCGCCGGCCGAGACCTTGTCGCCCACGCGGACCAGCGGACGCTGGTTGATGCAGGTCGAGGTGTTCGAGCGCTGGAACTTTTGCAGGCGATAGATGTCGACGCCGGCCTTGGTCGGGTCGGTCTCTTCCGTCGCGCGGATAACGATACGCGTACCGTCGATCTGCTCGACCACCCCAGGGCGGCGAGCGACGACGCCGGCGCCGGAGTCGACGGCCCCGACCGCTTCCATGCCGGTGCCGACCAGCGGCGCATCCGACTGGATGAGCGGCACGGCCTGCTTCTGCATGTTCGAACCCATGAGGGCGCGGTTGGCGTCATCGTTCTCGAGGAACGGAATCAGCGACGCGGCGACCGAGACGACCTGCTTGGGCGAGACGTCCATCAGGTCGACGGTGTCCTTCGGCAGCAGCGAAGGTTCGCCGTTGATCCGGCCGGGGACCAGGTCCTCGACGATCTCACCGCTGTCCAGCTTGATGTTGGCCTGGGCGATGACGTGCTTGGCCTCTTCCATCGCCGACATGTAGACGACCTCGTCGGTCGTCTTGCCATCCTTGATGCGCCGGTACGGGCTCTCGATGAAGCCGTACTTGTTCACCACGGCGTGGGTCGCCAGCGAGTTGATCAGACCGATGTTCGGGCCTTCGGGCGTCTCGATCGGGCAGATCCGGCCATAGTGGGTCGGGTGCACGTCGCGGACTTCGAAGCCGGCGCGTTCGCGGGTCAGACCACCCGGGCCAAGGGCCGAGAGACGGCGCTTGTGGGTGATTTCCGACAGCGGGTTCGTCTGGTCCATGAACTGCGAGAGCTGCGAGGATCCGAAGAACTCGCGCACGGCCGCGGCGGCCGGCTTCGCATTGATCAGGTCGTGCGGCATGACCGTGTCGATATCGACCGAGCTCATGCGTTCCTTGATGGCGCGCTCCATGCGGAGCAGGCCGACGCGGTATTGGTTTTCGAGCAGTTCGCCGACCGAACGGACCCGGCGGTTGCCGAGGTTGTCGATGTCGTCGATTTCACCCTTGCCGTCGCGCAGGCCCACGAGGGTCTGCAGGACCGCGAGCACGTCTTCCTTGCGAAGGACGCGGACGTCGTCCGGGCAATCCAGCTCGAGGCGCATGTTCATCTTCACGCGGCCGACCGAGGACAGGTCGTAGCGCTCGGAGTCGAAGAACAGCGACTTGAACATCGCCTCGGCGGCTTCGACCGTCGGCGGTTCGCCCGGGCGCATGACGCGATAGATATCGAACAGCGCGTCTTCACGGCTGTTGTTCTTGTCGATGCGCAGGGTGTTGCGGATGTAAGCGCCGACCGTGGCTTCGTCGACGTCGAGAATGTCGAGCTTATCGTAACCTTGCTCTTCGAGCGCAGTCAGCAGCGCGGCGTCCAGTTCGTCGCCGGCTTCAGCGTAGATTTCGCCGGTTTCGAAGTTGACCAGGTCGCTGGCCAGGTAGCGGCCGTAGAGCGCCTCGGGGGCCAGCAGCAGGTTCTTGAGGCCCGCGTCGGCGAACTTCTTGGCGTTACGGGCGGAAATCTTTTGGCCAGCCGGAGCCACTTCTTCGCCGGTGTCGGCGTCGACCAGGGCGTATTCCGGCTTGGCGCCGCGCCAGCGCTCGGCCTTGTAGGGCGCAGTCCAGCCGCCCGGCGCGCCCTTTTTCTCGGCGCGCTTTTCGAAGGTCACGGTGTCATAGAACGTGGAAAGGATTTCTTCCCCGTCCATGCCCAGGCCCATCAGGAAGGTGGTGGCGGGCAGCTTACGGCGACGGTCGATACGGACGTAAACGATGTCCTTGGCGTCGAACTCGAAATCGAGCCACGAGCCGCGGTAGGGGATCACCCGGGCCGCGAACAGCAGCTTGCCCGAGGAGTGGGTCTTGCCTTTGTCGTGGTCGAAGAACACGCCCGGCGAACGGTGCATCTGCGAGACGATGACCCGCTGAGTGCCGTTGACGATGAAGGTGCCCTTCTCGGTCATGAGCGGGATATCGCCCATGTAGACGTCCTGCTCCTTGATGTCCTTCACGGAGCGAGCGCCGGTTTCTTCATCGGTTTCGAACACGATGAGACGCAATTTGACCTTCAGCGGCGCAGCGAAGGTCATATCGCGCTGGACGCATTCCTCGACATCGTACTTCGGCTCTTCGAACTCGTAAGAGACGTATTCGAGAACGGCGCGTTCGTTGAAGTCCTTGATCGGGAAGACCGACTTGAACACCGCCTCGACGCCCTCGTCGCGGCGGTCGGCGGGGCGCACTTCGCGCTGAAGGAACTGTTCGTAGGAGGAGCGCTGAACCTCGATCAGGTTCGGCATTTGGACGGCTTCGGGGATGCGGCCGAAAGACTTACGGATCCGCTTCTTTCCAGTGAAGGATTGCGCCATTTTGTTCCCTTGAGCGACGCGCCGAACGGTTTCCGCGCGCCAGGTCGTGATGTCCCGCGTCCACCCTCGAACGCCCTTGCGGGCGCCGGACGCTGGAAGCCCCTGTTTCGCCAGGGGCGCTCCCTCGCATGGCCGGAGGGCGGCGGGCCATGCCTCGGAGCGTGCGCGCGTGAAAAGTCGCCTGAGCGACGAGTCCTAAATTTCGCGAAGAGAGCCACATAGGACTTTTATCGGCCAAAGGGAAGTCCCTTTCGGCAGGAAAATGGAGCGGCGCTGCCGATCGCCGCGCCGCTCCATCTTCGCTTACCCGGGCGTTTCCCGGGACATCCATCGATTTCTCTTTGGTTGCCTGTCTTCAACAAGCCAGCCCCAGGGAAGTTCCGTCTGCCGAGGACCAGGTCGGTACGGCCGCTGAAGTTGATCAGGGTGCAACAGTTGCTTGCGTTGCCGACCGGGATCGCCGCCGAAGCGGGTCCCCGCCCCGGCTGTGAGCACAGGGCCCGACACGCAAACGGGCCCGGAGGTTTCCCTCCGGGCCCGCTGAAACTGCGATAGCTCGCAGCCTCCGTCTTACTTCACTTGGACGGTGGCGCCGGCTTCTTCGAGCTTCTTCTTCACTTCTTCGGCTTGTTGCTTCGAGACGTTCTCGACGACGTTCTGCGGAGCGCCTTCGACGAGGTCCTTAGCTTCCTTCAGGCCGAGGTCCGGACGGACGCCGCGGACTTCCTTGATCACGTTGATCTTCTTGTCGCCACCGTTGGTGAGGACGACGGTGAACTCGGTTTGCTCTTCAGCGGCTTCGGCCGGAGCAGCAGCGCCACCGGCGGCAGCGGCGACGGCGACCGGAGCGGCGGCCGAGACGCCCCACTTTTCTTCCAGCAGCTTCGAGAGTTCAGCGGCTTCCAGAACGGTCAGGGCCGACAGTTCTTCGACGATCTTTTCAAGCTTCGACATAGGTAGGTGTCCTTAACGGAAATAGAGGTTGTGTTCGGGAATGACGATCAGGCGGCGTCTTTGGCGGCATAAGCGCCCATGACGCGAGCCAGCTGACCGGCCGGAGCCTGCAGAACGCCGGCGACCTTGGTGGCCGGGGCTTGCAGAAGGCCGATGATCTTGCCGCGGAGCTGGTCCAGCGACGGCAGGGTCGCAAGGGCGGCGACGCCCTTCTGGTCCAGGACCTCGGTTCCCATGAACCCGCCGACGATGGTGAACTTGTCGTTCCCCTTGGCGAATTCGCTGGTGACCTTGGCGGCAGACACCGGGTCGGCGGCAAAGGCGATGGCGACCGGGCCGGTGAACAGGGCGTCGCCCGCTTCACCAATCGAGCCATCCAGAGCCTTCTGGGCCAGGGTGTTCTTGACCACCTTCAGCGCCGCGCCTTCCTTGCGGAGGCGGAGGCGGAGATCAGTCATTTCCGCAACGGTCAGACCCAGGTTATGGGTCACGACCACGGCGCCGGCATCGGCAAAGACGCCTTTCAGCGCCTCGATCGATTCCTGCTTTTGAGCGCGGTCCATTGCGGTCTCCATACTCAAGCTTGGCCGCCGGACGATTCCGACGACCAGACACTCCATGCGCGAGCGAGCCCGCATGCGGAGCGCTAAAGCCTGTCCTGTTCGGAGAAGTCGCAGGCCCCACGCCCATCGAAACCGATGGTCGAAGGAACCTCATCTTCCCGTCTCCCCATGGCCGAGGAAGGGCTCTTCCTCGTGTTATGGTCCCCAGGCGGCCCCTGGTTCCCCATGGTTCTTGGACAGGAGCGGGAAGGAAACCTTCCCGTCCACGCCGTCTCTTGCGAAACGGCGAAACTCTAGAAGCGCCGGCCTTTACACGTTCGCGCCCGCAAAGACAACTCCCGGCTCAAGACCGGGGGCGTGTTGCGATCACCGCAGTCGTCAGCATGACCGCGTAACACCAGAGAACGAAGGCCCCGAACAGCGGCGCGTGGCTGACAGGGAAGTTCGGGAGCACCCAGGGAAACAGAGCCGTGACCCCGGCGTCGAGCACCATCTGCGGCGCGACGAAGGAGGCCAGCGCGGCCAGGCGATGCCGCGACTCGATCTTACGCAGGAACAGTAAGGTGGCGATCACCAAGCCCGTCCCGGAGATTGCGCCTGTGATCAGCAGCGTCCATGCTGGACGGTTGACCCAGCCGCTCGGCAACAGCCTGAGCACGAGCGTCGAAACGGCCCAGACGAAAGAGCCCCGCGCCAGGAACCACAGATAGAGGTGCAGCACCCCCTTCTTCTGCGCCTGGGCTGCGTCTTCGGTCGCTAGCGTCGCCAAGCAGCCGCCTCGTTCGCCATCGGGTCCTCTCCCCTGCCCCGAGGCACATAAGAACCCTTTCCAGCGCAAAGAAAAAGGGAGCGGTCCAGAGGACCACTCCCTTTGAACTCTCTACGAGGTCGTTGGCGATTAGGCGCCGACCGAACCCGTATCCACCTTGAAGCCCGGGCCCATCGTCGAGGAAAGGCTGATCTTCTTGATGTAGGTGCCCTTGGCGCCGGACGGCTTGGCCTTGTTCAGCGCGTCCACGAGGGCGCGGACGTTGGCCAGCAGCGCGTCGTCCGAGAACGAGGCCTTGCCGATGCCGGCGTGGATGATGCCGGTCTTCTCGGTGCGGAACTCAATGGCGCCGCCCTTGGCGTCCTTCACCGCTTGGCCGACGTTCGGCGTGACGGTGCCGACGCGCGGGTTCGGCATCAGGCCGCGCGGGCCGAGCACCTTACCCAGACGGCCGACGAGGGCCATCATGTCGGGGGTGGCGATCACACGGTCGAAGTCCATGAAGCCGCCTTGGATGCGCTCCACCAGCTCTTCGGCCCCGACGATGTCGGCGCCGGCGGCGGTGGCTTCGGCAGCCTTGGCGTCCTTGGCGATGACGGCGACGCGGACGTCGCGGCCGGTGCCGGACGGCAGGCTCACCACGCCGCGGACCTGTTGGTCGGCGTGACGCGGGTCGACGCCCAGGTTGACGGCGATTTCGATGCTTTCGTCGAACTTGGCCTTGGCGTTGGCCTTGACCAGGGCGACGGCGGCTTCGACGGCGTGAGCGGCGTTACGGTCGCCGGTCCAGGCCTGAATGCGCTTGGGTTGCTTAGCCATCGTCTTAGGCCTCCACGATTTCGAGGCCCATCGAGCGCGCGGAGCCCTCGATGATCTTGGCGGCGGCTTCAACGTCGTTGGCGTTGAGGTCCTTCATCTTCTTTTCGGCGATTTCGAGCAGCTGAGCGCGCGAGATCTTGCCGGCGTTTTCACGGCCCGGCGCCTTCGAACCCGACTTCAGGTTCAGGGCCTGCTTGATGTAGTGCGTGGCCGGCGGGGTCTTCGTGATGAAGGTGAAGGACTTGTCCTGGTACACCGTGATGACGGTCGGAAGGGGCGTGCCCTTCGCTTCCTTCTCGGTGCGGGCGTTGAACTCCTTGCAGAAGCCCATGATGTTGACGCCGCGCTGACCCAGCGCCGGGCCGATCGGCGGCGACGGGGTGGCGGAGCCCGCGGGCACCTGCAGCTTGATATAGCCCAGAATCTTCTTGGCCATGTTTCTCCTCGTGACCGGAAACCGGTCGATTGAGCCGTGGTCCGGAGACTTGGCGCTCCTCCCACGGGTTTCACTCGCCCGAAGGCGAGGCGGTCCCAGCGGACCGAAGCGCGGGCCTATATCAGGCCATCGGCACGGTTACAACCTCGGCCCGGAGACCAGGCAGCCGGGCGCAAAAGAAAAGAGGCCCGGCGCTGAGCGCGGGCCTCCTTGAATTCCAATAGTCGAAGCCTGGCCTCGTCAGGCCATCTTTTCGACCTGGCCATATTCGAGCTCGACCGGGGTCGCGCGGCCGAAAATGGAGACGGTGACGCGCAGGCGGGCGCGTTCCTCGTCCACCGCCTCGACCGAGCCGTTGAAGCTGGCGAAGGGGCCATCCGTGACGCGGACCTGTTCGCCGATCTCGAACGAGATGGTCGGCTTCGGACGCTCCACGCCCTCTTCGATCGCGCCGATGATGCGGGCGACTTCCTTTTCCGACACCGGCATCGGCTTGGAGCCGGAGCCGAGGAAGCCGGTCACCTTCGGGGTGTTCTTGATCAGGTGGTAGGCCTCGTCCGTCAGCTCCATCTTCACGAGCACGTAGCCCGGGAAGAACTTGCGTTCGGCGTTGACCTTACGGCCGCGGCGGATCTCCACGACGTCCTCGGTCGGGACCAGGATGTCTGAGAAGTTCTCTTCCAGGCCCTGGCTCTTGGCCTGCTCACGGATGGATTCGGCCACCTTCTTCTCGAAGTTCGAGTAGGCGTGGACGATGTACCACTTGTGGCGCGGGTTCGGGGCGTTCGGGGTTTCGGCGTTCATATCTCTCATCAACCCCCGTTCACGAGGCTGAGCAGCAGGTTCATGCCTGTGCCAAGCACCCAGTCGACCACCAGGAAGAACAACGACGCCAGAACCACCATGATCCCGACCATGACAGTGGTGATCCAGGTTTCCTTGCGGGTGGTCCAGGTGATCTTGCGCGCTTCGGCGCGCACTTCACGAGCGAACTGGGCGGGGCTGACGCGCTTCTTGGCCGGCGCGGATTGCGCCAGGGCCGAGGCAGGCGCGATCGCCGCAGCCGTCTTGGCGGCGCGATTCTTCATCGCTTGCGGGGACGAACCCGGTTTCCTGGCCATCAGGCTCTTATGACTCTCTTCACGTGGGCGGCGGCCGCTCCGCGCCCGGCGTACTTATATAGTGAATGGCAGGAGTGGAGGGACTCGAACCCCCGGCCCTCGGTTTTGGAGACCGATGCTCTACCAGCTGAGCTACACTCCTACGCGGCCTTCCCACATCCTCGAAGCCTGCCTTGAAAGCCGTCTGCGAACCGGCGGCTTAAGCACCGCGTGTCCGCCCAGGCGGCTATAAAAGACATACTCCAACAATGTCGGGTAGGACGGAGGCGTATGACGCATAGCGTTCGCCTTTTCAAGTCTCTTCGGGCGAGACTCCACGCCTTGTCCAAAGGATCAAAGCCAGGGACCGCACGTTTGATCCTGGACTTGAAGAGGAGACCTGCATGCCCGATCCCTCATCCCGCCCAACCGAGCCGGCGAGGAATCGCGACGAAGACCTGAAACCGGGCCGCCCTCCCCGTCCGGCGACCGAGCCCGCCGGCTCCAACGGCTCCTCGTCAAGCCCCAAGACCCAGACCGATCCGGCCACCGGCGAACCGCATAAAGAGCCGCCTCGTCCGAGCTGATTGGCCGGTAACCTAAGCCGTTTCCGCGCGTTCTATGCTCTCGCTTGCTCCCGGCTGATTCCAGGGGCGCGTGACCGTGGGATTTGGAGACCTAGGATGAAGGCATATGTGGCCGCTGCGATCGCGGCGGCGGCGCTGGGCGGCTCGGCAGCGCACGCGCAGGAAACCCAGCGGTGGGGCGGCGGTTGGGGCGGCGGCGTACCCAGTGGCAGCTACCAGCAGTCCTGCCGCGACATAAGGGTCAACGGCCCCACCCTCACAGCGAGCTGCCAGGATTCGCGTGGGCGCTGGACCTATAGCAGCATCCGCGTCGACGAGTGCCGCGGCGACATCCGGAACGCCGGCGGCCGGCTACAGTGCGCGCCTGGAGGCGGCCCGGGGTGGGGCGGAAACCTTCCGAACGGCTCCTACCAGCAAAGCTGCCGCGACGCCCGAGTGACCGGCAGGACCCTGAGCGCCAGTTGCCGCGACAATCGCGGGCGCTGGAACTACAGCAGCATCCGCATGAACGACTGTCGCCGGGACATCCGCAACGACAACGGCCGGCTGGTCTGTGACGTGGGTGGCGGCGGCGGAGGCGGTGGCTGGCCGCCCGGCGGCGGCGGACGCAGTGAACTGACGCTCTTCAGCGGCGCCGAGTTCCAGGGCCAGCCCTTCTCGACCGGCAGCGAGATCACCAACCTGCCCCGCCAATACAACGACAGGGCCCTGAGCCTTCGCATCCAGGGCCGCGGCTCCTGGCAGGTCTGCGCCGACGCGAACTTCCGTGGCCGTTGCCAGATTTTCGACCGCGACGTTCGCGACCTGCGCCAGTACGGCCTGGGCGAAGCGATCTCGTCCATGCGCCCGGTTGGCGGCTACTGACCCAGCAAAAAGGCCGCCGGAGTTGTCTCCGGCGGCCTGATTGTTTTCGTGGTGGTTGGGATCGTTATTCGACGATCTTGGCCACGACGCCGGCGCCGACGGTGCGGCCGCCTTCGCGGATGGCGAAGCGC